>JAAFIN010000159.1 GCA_013297825.1 Cytophagales bacterium | reverse complement strand
ACAAAAATACAAATAAATGGTAAATGTTGAATGATAAATGGTAAATTGAAACAGCTATTCTTGTAGTTTTTAATCTACAAAAATACAAATAAATGGTAAATGTTGAATGATAAATGGTAAATTGAAATAACCATTTTTGTAGTTTTTAATCTACAAAAATACAAAAAAGAAATATAATTTCAAATAAAAAAAGGGGAAAGGTGTCAGGGAAAGGTGTCAGTTTTAAACCTTAAACTTTAAACCTTGAACCTTAAACTTTGAACCTTCCAATATAATTAAAAGGCGTAATTGCCAAAATTTCATTTTTGATGGTTTCATTTACATCTAAATTTTCCACAAAAATTTTTATCGTTGTTGCGGTGATTTTTTCGCCTGTACGTGTAAGATTTTTTAACGCATTATAAGGGTCAGGATAATGTTCTCTGCGAAGAATGGTTTGAATTGCCTCAGCGATTACCGCCCAATTATTTTCTAAATCATTTCTTAACGCATTTTCATTGAGTTGTAATTTAGAAATTCCTTTTTCCAAACTCAAATACGCCACCAAACTATGCCCAAAAGGTACGCCCAAATTACGCAAAACCGTTGAATCTGTCAAATCCCTTTGTAGGCGTGAAATTGGCAATTTTTCTGCTAAAAAATTAAAAATACTACCAGCAAAAAGCAAATTTCCTTCTGCATTTTCAAAATCAATAGGATTTACTTTGTGAGGCATTGCAGAAGAGCCAACCTCATTTTTTTGAATTTTTTGTTTAAAATAATCTACACTGATGTATTGCCAAATATCCCTTGCAAAATCCACCAAAATCACATTTATACGTTTAAATGTGTCTAAAACATTTGCCAAATTATCATAATGTTCTATTTGTGTGGTAGGATAACTTCTAACTAAGCCTAAATCTGTGAGGAGATTTTTTGCAAATAATTCCCAATCTACATTTGGATATGCGATATAATGTGCGTTAAAATTACCTGTTGCACCGCCAAATTTTGCATTATATGTAATATTTTCCAAATAAATTACCTGTGTTTTGAGTCTTTCCACAAATACCGCAATTTCTTTTCCTAAGCGTGTAGGCGAGGCAGGTTGTCCGTGTGTGCGTGCAAGCATAGGCACATCACGCCATTGTGTAGCAAGCGTATCAAGTATGTGGATAATATTTTTGATTTTTGGTAAAAAAACCTCAAAAACAGCATTTTTTAATAAAAAAGGAATTGCAGTATTGTTGATGTCTTGGGAAGTAAGTCCAAAATGGATACATTCTTGGTATTTTTGCAAACCAATTTCTGTGAATTTTTCCCTCAAAAAATATTCTACTGCTTTTACGTCGTGGTTGGTTGTTTTTTCTATTTCTTTGATGCGGATTGCATCATTTTCACCAAAATTTTTGTAAATATTTTCTAAAAAAATGATTTTTTCAGGCGAGATTTTTGGTAAAAAAGGCAAATCCAAATTACTTAATGCTTTAAAATATTCAATTTCTACCAAAACACGCCCATAAATGAGGCTATATTCTGAAAAATATTTTGAAATCTCTTTTGTTTTGTCTGCGTAACGTCCATCTAAGGGCGAAATGTTGTGAAGATTGTTCAAGGTTTAAAAAGTTCAAAGGGTTCAAAAAGGTTCAAAAAGCTCAAAGTTTAATTTGAAAAATAAACTTAAAAAAAACCTTTTTACTTAAAATTTTAGAAAAATAAACCGCAAAGATACATTTTATTTTAAAGGATTATTTAGAAAATATAGATTATTTTTTTATCGTGTATTTGCTGTATGGGTGTATTTCACCACCAAATTCTATTTTGAGGTAGCGTGAATAATATCCTCCATCTTTGCAAGGAATCCAACCAAAATAGCCTTTATGTGCCAATTTCTCATAATCTTTTTCTTTTATGACTTTAAGAAATTCAATAAATTTTGCACTTTTAAAAATTTCTTTTTCAAAAGAACTGTTTTGATTGGTTTTAAAGGTATTTAATAACCTTAAAATTCCTGTGTGGAGATGTGTGCTATCAATATAAGGCGAATGAAATACATCAAATTCAACTTTCTGGGTTAAAAAATTAGTACATTGTTGTACGATTGCCTCAAATTCTTGTTTATCAACTTCAACCAATGTATCTAAATTAGGTTTTTTAAAAAATTCAAAACGCTCTCTACCTGAATGATTATGTTCATTATTCCACATAATTTTATAATCCCAAAAATATGTAAGGTCAATGATTGCACTATCACCAAGCATAAGATATTTTCCATTTGAATCTCCATTAAATCTTTCAAAATTCATTAATTGAATAGTGTCTTTGTTGATTTTATATTTTCCTTGCACATCAAAATGTCCATGATGTCCATTTATTACTACTTTATAGGTACTATCGTTATAAAAAATAAATGTATAATCTGTATCAGTATGAAAAGATTGATATATTTTTGGTTGTTGGAAATATTTAAAAATAACCAAAGAAATGGCTAACAATGATACAAATGTTAGCATTATTTTTATGATAGTTTTTGATTTTAGCATAGATTTTAGAAAATTATTGGGCAAAAATAAATGACTTTGGCTAAAATATTATGTCAATTATTAGAGTGTTTTAAATGAAACCATTTTAGAACAAGGATTTTACAACAGCCAGGTTCTTTTAGAATGACATTATTTTCACGGATTTTTTTTCTTTTTTTCACAAAATTTTGATGTTTTTTATCAATTTTTAGACTTCATTTTAAAAACTATAATATTAAAAAAAATATTTTTATCTTTGCACTTGAAAAACACAAATTATAAGTTTTTTTACAATTTTTCTATAATTTTTCCGTTCAAAAATTAATTTTTATAAAAAAAACCGACAAAAAATTTAATAATTTTATAGTAAATTCTCATTATAAATTTTTAATTTATAAACATATTTTTTGATATTTTTATGCTACAAAAACAATTATTTCTTGTCTTGTTATTTGTTTTAACAAGCATTTACGCAACCGCTCAAAACTTCCCAACTATTAAACCTGAAAATGCAAAAGATTATTTGGGTAAAACTGTGAAGGTAGAATATAATGTAACTTGGACTTCCAAAAAAGGCTCTATGAATTTTATGAATATGACTGCTGATTACAAAACACAACCTTTGGCAATCGTAGTTCATGGTGATTTTGAACAAAACTACAAATTAAATTTGGATAATCTCAAAGGTAAAAAAATTGTGGTTATAGGACGTGTTTCAAGCCATAAAGACCGTCTTCAAATCAAAGACCCTGAAAGTATTGTGTTGGGTAAATAGTTTTTAAGGTGTCAGGAGACAGGTGTCAGGTGTCAGGAAAAAGGTGTCAGAAAACAGGCGTCAGGGAATAAAAACGAAATCAAACTTTAAATTGAAAAATTTTAATAAAAAAATCCACAAATTGTTTTTAGAAAATTTGTGGATTTTTTATTTAATTTCTTGTTTTGGCTATTTCAACATTGAATTTTGGCTGTTTCATTTATCATTCAACATTTATCATTCAACATTTTTTAATCTCTGCCTTGCACTGCTTGTTCTTTTTCGTTTGTATTTTCGTAATATTTAGCCAATTCACGTTCTGTACCACGAGAAAGTTTGGCTTGAGTTTGGGAAGGTAACCATTTTTCAAAAGATGCAAAACTTTTATTTACGTTGTCCCAAATTTGGAGCGTGGTTTCGTCGCTTGACATACGAAATTCACAAAGAAGTTTGTCTGCACAACCGTCATATTGTCTTACTTCACCATAGAAGAATTGACCAGCGTTTAAAGGTTCTTTCATAATATTATCGTGAATTCCACTTGGGCATCTGCTCATAAATTCTTTTGCACGACCTTTTTTAGCACCATACACGATTTTACGAATTTCTGCGGTAAGTTTTTCTTTGATAAGTCTTTTACCTTTTTCAGAAATTTCAAATTTTCCGTTGATTTCTGAATCTTCAACCATAAGTTTTACGGTTGATATACTTGCGGTTGATTTTTCGGTTCTTATAATTTTTTTATCTGAATTTTCGTTTTTAGGAATAAAAGCAGATACGCCAATCCAAGCACTTAGGCAAAGAGTAGAGGCTAATGCGAATGTAACGATATTTTTATTTTTCATAAATTTTAAATAATTTATTTTGAATGGATTTTTTATTAAATTTTAGTAAAATTCGTAATTTTTTTTCTAAGTTACAAATTTTTTTTATTAAATTTTGTTAAAATATAACTTTTTATTTGGATTAAAAATTATTGTTGTTATATTTTGTGTTTTATCTTTGTATTTTAAATTTGTACGTTATTTTTGTAGAATTATATTTCTTTTATTGATTACGTTTAATTTTTCATTTTGTTACAAGATTTTATCAGAATTTTTTAAGCAGGATTTTAAGATTTTTTGGATAATTCAGGATTAAACAGCCATTTTTAAGCAGGATTTTAAGATTTTTTGGATAATTCAGGATTAAACAGCCATTTTTAAGCAAGATTTTAAGATTTTTTGGATAATTTAGGATTAAACAGCCAAATCACTTGTTTGTGGCTATTTTCATTTACCATTCACAATTTACCATTCACCATTTAAAAAGGCTGTTTCCATTCAACATTTATCATTCACCATTCACCATTAAAAAATATGTGGTCAAAACTCAAACAACAAATTTCAAATATTTTTGGAAAAAATCAAAATGATAATCTCCAAAATCAAACGCCTACGCCTGAACAAGCTGACCAAATTATCCAAAATACTTTGCAGGCATTACAGGATGCAAAAACACAAGCTAATACGCTTTATACGCAAACCAAATATGACGAACAACGCCTTTTGAACAATATCAACCAACTCCAAGAAGAAATTCAAAGTTATATTCAAAAAGCCCAAAAAGCACTTGCACAAAAAAACGAAACAGAAGCAAAAATTATTCTCCAACAAAAACAAATCGCACAAGATACACAACTGCGTTATCGCCAAATGCACCAAGAAGTAGCCCAAAGAATGTTGCAACTTCAACAACAAATCCAAACCTTTACGCTGAAATACGAAGAACTTTTATTGAAAAAAAATACCCTTTTTGATACCTTAAAAAATGCAGAAAGTCAAAAAAATTTGGGGGAATATATGAAAAATTTGCAAGGTGTTACAGGATTGGAAGGTTTTGAGCAAGAAGTAGAAAAAATCAAAATAGAAACACAATTACAATATGATTTTCAACAAGACGCACAGGGTTTTGATTTGGGAAATGATGAGTTCAAAGCAATCAGCCAAAATAATACAATCCAAGAATTTAAAAATGAACAAACTGCACAACAACAAAAACAAGATGAAAAAATAATCAATAAACAAATGAACAGACACCAAGATTTTTTTGAGCAAAAAAATCAAGGAAATAAAAATAATACGCAAAATCAAAACGAAACCCAAGATAAAAACCAAAAATTAAATAATTTTTTTGGGCAAAATGAAGGAAAAAAAGATGAAAAAAATCCTATAATTTCCAAAGGAGGAACAAATACCAAAGAAGAAGAAAAAAACGAAACAAAAAAAGACCTTAACAACCCAAATCAAGATAAACAGAAAAAAATAGATGATTTTTTTAAGTAATTTTTTTTTAAATTTTTAATTATTTTTTTTGATTATTTTTTTGATTTTGGATTTTATTTTTGGATTTTTTTATTTATAATCGTATTTTGGCGTTTTTAATATAGGAAAAGAAAAAAAATTTGTAAGTCAACTTTATTTTGTGATTAAATTTTTACGTTTTTTTATTCGCTTTTTTATACTTTTTTATGCTTTTTTAAATTTTTTTGGAAAAATATACGCCCAAAACACAAATAATATTTATAGCAATATCGCCAAAGATTGGGAAAATAAAATCCAAGAAATGGAGCAGAAAATAGATTTTGTGCAACAGGAAGATAGTTTTGAGGGGTGGTCATTGGACAGTTTGCAAAATATATTGCCTTACATAAAAAGTGAAAAAATTAAATGTAATTGGCTGATTTTGATAGGGGAAAGGTATATTGCCAAATATTCAACAAAAGCATCTGATTTATTGGAACAAGCATACCAAATTGCTCAAAAGGAAGATTATACTTTTGGGAAATATTGGGTTGAAAGAACTTTTGCAAGTTTTTTCCACCAAAAAGGTAATGTATCAAAAGCATTAGAATTTTTAGAAAAAAGTGAAAAAAATGCCCAAAAAATTACATACCAGCACGGTGTTGCACTTGTGTATCGTACAAGAGGAATTGTGTATGAAAGAGGCGACAAACCTGTACTTGCTTTGCAGGCTTTTCTTAAAACCATAGAAATCCACGAAAAAACCAAAAATTATAATTGGCTTGCCTTAGATTATTGGCGACTTGCTATTTTTTATTTCAAAAGAGAGGATTATAAAAGAGGCTTAAATGCCTGCGAAAGAGGTGAAGAATATGCCAAAAAAAATAATTATACCAAAGCCATTATACGAATTTATAATTGGCGTGGATTGCTCTTAGAAAAACAAGGCAACGAAAAAGAAGCCCTCAAATATTTTGATAAATCTTGGCAAACCCTTAAAAATGCTAATTATGGTACTTCTGACAATGAACGTGCTATCGCACTTTATGGTATGGGTGCTAATAATGTAGCATTGTTTAACAAAAATCCAAAAGATACCATTTTTGCAAATGTTGCCCTTCAATATTTGGAAATGTGTATTGATTTTCAAAAACAAAAATTTAATTCGGTAAATACTGACACTTATCTCAAATTAGCTGAATTATATGAATTATTAAAAAATAATCAGCAAGCAGAAACTTTTTATCAAGAAGCTAAAAAAATTGCAATTAATAATAATACTTTGGTGGAATTGGGGAATATTGAAGAAAAACTTGCTAAATTTTATCTCAAACAAAATAAAATTGAACAAGCTCAATTTACCTGCGAAAATATTATAAAATTTACCCAAAATAATGACCTTAGAAAAAATGCACTTTTTGCCCATAAAACCCTCGCAGATATAGAAGCCCAAAAACAAAATTTTTCAAAAGCATATTTTTATCAAAAAAAAGCACAAGAACTCCAAGAAAGCCTTAACCTTGACCAAGACCAACGCAAAGTTGCACGTGTGGAAGTAGAATATGAACTTAGCCAAGCCCAAAAAGAAAAAGACGAACAAACACAACGTATCCAAATATTGCAAAATGCAGAAATCAACTACCAAAAAAATCTAAATATTTTTTTTATTGTTGCGTTTGTTGTTGCAATTATTTTGACTTTTTTGCTTTTATATTATTACCGAAAACAAAAAAAAATCAATACATTATTAGAAAATCAAACCAAAGACAACAACAAAAAAAATCAACAAATTGAAGTTCAAAAACAAATTTTGGAAAAAGCATACATCAAATCCAAAAAAATAAATGAACAACTTGTAATACTCAATAATACAATCCAAAATCAAAAAGAAGAACTGCAAATAAATGCTGATGCACTTCATACCCTCAACCAAGAACTTGAAAGAAGCCAAGAAGAAGTATTGGCAATGAATAGTAATCTTGAACTTATGATTGAAGAACGCACCAAATCACTTATAGAAACCACCGAAAAATTAAAAGAAAGCAACAAAGAACTTGAAACGTTTTTGTATCACGCTTCACACGATTTACGCAGACCGCTTATGCGAATGATTGGTTTAAAAAATGTGGCAGAAATGATTTTTGAGTATAATTATGACAATAATAAAATCAAAAAAGAGGTTTTAAATCTTTTTGAAAAAGCTGATATTACTGCCCACGAAATGGATAAAATGCTGATGAAACTTGTGATGATTGATGAAGTTACACAACATAGATTAGGCGAAGATTTGGAAGAAATTGATTTTGAACAAATTGTCCAAGAAATCAAAACAAAATATCTTTATTTTGCTAATGATAAAGAGTTTGTTTGGGAAATTAAAATTCAACCAAATCTTAATTATATAGGTCAAAAACGATTTATGAACATTATTTTGGAATATATTTTAGAAAATTCTATTGATTTTGCTAATAAATCAAATCCTTATATTTTGGTAAAAATTGAAACCGAAAACCAAAAGCTCAAAATTACAATTATGGACAATGGGCAAGGTATTGACAGCAAAGAACAACACAAAATATTTAATCTTTATTACAGAGCTAATATACATTCCAAAGGTAATGGTTTGGGGTTGTATGTGGTAAAAAAAGTAGTGGAAAAACTAAATGGAAATATCTCTTTTAGAAGCCAAAAAAATGCAGGAACTACTTTTGTTGTGGAAATTTAATGAATGTTAAATGATGAATGAAAACAGCCAAATTTCAAATTTTAATCTTAAATTTGTATTTAATCCTAAAAATCCTGCTCTTATTTTGTATTTAATCCTGTAAATCTGTATTTAATCCTAAAAATCTTGCTCTTATTTCACTTTCACAGTTTCCAACAACAAACTATTAAGTGCGTCAGCTTCCAAATAAAGCACTCTATTTTGACACAAACGCAATACTTCATCATAATAAAGCACCGCAACAGGCGAATTTTCCATAATGATTTGGTTTAGTTTTTGGTAATTTGGGTTGCGACCTTTTCCTAAGGGCATTTGGCTTGTTTCTTGGAACAATTTATCAAAAACTTCATTTTTGAAATGGGTTTTATTTGAGCCTATTGGTGTAAAATTAGGGCTATAAAACATTCCTAAAAAATTTTCTGCATCAGGATAATCTGCTATCCACGAAAACCTAAACATTTGTAATTTGCCTTGTTCTACTTTTTCGCTGTGTGAAGCAGGGTGATTGAGTTCAATATTGACTTTTACGCCTATTTGTTCCCAATCTTTTTGGAGATATTCCGCCACTTCTCGGTCAGATTGGTAAGTATTTAAGGTAATAATTGGGAGATTTTCGCCATTTGGAAAACCTGCTTCTTTTAATAATTCTTGTGCTTTGGGCGGATTGTACGCATAACCATTGACTTTGGTGCTATCAAAATTAGGAAATGCTTTTGGCAATACCCCAAAATCACCCACAATACCCAAATTATTGCGTAATGCTTGCAAAAGCCCTTTCCTGTTAATGGCATAATTTAATGCTTGGCGTACTTTTGGGTGTAGAAGTGGGTTTTTTAGGTCTTTTAGAATGGTCGTGTCTTGATAAAAACCAATAAATTCGGTCATCATATAAGGATTTTTAACCACTTTAAATTTTCCCGCAAAACGTTCTTTCACTTTTCCTGTACTTTTTTCTAATATTTGGTCACGTGAAACCTCTGAAAGATTAGCAATGAGGTCAAGTTTTCCATCAAAAAATGTATTAAATTCTACGGTTCTATCTTCTATAAAACTTACTTCTACCGCATCAAGGTAAGGAAGTTTTTGGTTTTTTGCATCTTTTTTCCAATAATTTGGATTTTTGTGCAAAATAAGTTTATTTCTTTCGTCCCAAAGTCCATTTCGCATCAAAAAAGCACCTGTTCCAACAGGATTTTTACGAAAATCTTTTTTGTATTTTTCTATGGCTTCGTATGGAATTACTGCGGTATAAGGCGTAGCAAGCATCTGCAAAAATGCAGGGAAAGGTTTTTCTAAATAAATGCGAAGTGTGTAATCATCAACCGCCTTGAAAGCAGTATCAGAAATTATGATTTCTGGTTTTTTAATTTCTTGGCTTTTGGGGTCATTTTTTAGTTCTTGGTTTTTATTTTCTTGATTTTTTAATTCTTGAGATTTTGTTTCGTTACTTTTTGACTCCTTCTCTGAATTTTCAAGTGGTTTTGCCTTCAAAACTTTATCCCTAAAAACCCACGCACCTGTGCCATCTTTCAAAATACGATTAAAAGAATACACAAAATCAGACGCTTTCATTTCTCTGCCTTTTCCATTGGGAAAACAAGGATTATCGTGAAAAAAAACGCCTTTTTTTAATGTAAAGGTATAAACTTTTCCGTCTTTGCTAAGTTCATATTTTTCTGCAAGTTCATATTTCATACTTAAATCTTTGCCTGAAAACCTGACAAGTCCATTATAAAGTTGCGTACAAGCCCAAATATTTGCCCTCACACGTGCAAAAGCAGGGTCAAGTGAAGTAAGTCCTCCTGTTTGGTTGTAGCGAAAAATATTACCTTTTGGGAATGTTTGGGTTTCATTTTCTGAAAAATTATTGTTGTTGTTGCAAGAAAAGACAATGATTAAAAAAAAGAATATAAAAAAAATACGCATAAAAAATTATGAATTATAAATGATAAATTATGAATGAAACAGCCAAATACAAAGTTTAATAAAAATTATAAAAAATCTTTTCCAAAAGTATTAAAAAAAAGATAGCTTGGCAATTTTTATAGTGCAATTTGTTATATTTGGCTAAATGGCTGTTTCATTCATCATTTATAATTTATCATTCATCATTATTTTCTTTTGGCTCAAAAAGAAAGAAAATTTAAAAAAAAACAACATTTTTCTCCTAAAAAAACTTGTTTTTAAAAAAAAGTTGCTAATTTTGTTGTCAATAGCCCCCTAACCCCCAAAGGGGGAACTTTTAATACCAATTAAAATAAACAAACTAATATTAAATATAAAAAAAAGACTTTAAACCTTTAAACATGCCTTTTGTTCCCCCTTTGGGGGTTAGGGGGCTTTTAATCCTAAAAAATATGTTTTTAAATAAAAATCTCAAATACCTAAGAGAATCTAATGGTCGCCAAAGCCAAGATGCTTTAGCCATTGCACTTGAAATTACACGTAGTGCAGTTTCTTCGTATGAAGATGGACGCGCAGAGCCAAAATTAGAGGTAATGAACAGAATTGCAGCGTATTTTAATATAAGCCTTGACCAACTGCTTAATGTGGATTTGGTGGCAATGGGTGAAGAATACAAAAATATGCCCAAAGAAATTCGCAGAAATGCCCAAGGAAGTATCGCAAGGGTGCTTACGATTGTGGTAGATAAAAATAATAATAGTTATGTGGATATTGTGGAAAAAAAATATCTAAAAGCATATCCAAATGCCCACACCAACGAAGATTTTATCAAAGAATTGCCAAAATACCAAATTCCATTCCTTTCCAAAGGTGTTACTTACAGAGGTTTTGAGGTGATTGATGATACTGTTCTTCCGCTTACCGCAGGGAGCATTATTGTTGGTGAATACGTAGATGATTGGCACGCTATCAAAGAAGGACAGCTTTGTGTGCTTTTGCTCAAAAAAGAAGGTATTGTATTCAAAAAAGTATTTAATAAAATGCTTGAACGTGGTACTTTTTTGCTAAAATCTAATAATGTAGCACACCAACCTGTGGAAGCACTTGCAGAAGATGTGTTAGAAATTTGGAAATTTAATTCGCATCTTAGCAAAGATTTTCCTGAGGAAGGCAACTCTATCACTGAACTAAAACGTGCTTTTGCAAGATTGGAAGATGAATTAAGCGACATCAAAAATGATGTTTCTAAAAATCTTTAATCAATGTTGAATGATAAATGTTAAATGAAATAGCCAATGATAATAAATTTATACAAATAAAATTTGATGTTTCTAAATTTTATTTGTATTTTTTTGTAATTTTTTAAAGAATTTCTAATTTTTTTAATATGTTCAATACTTTTAAGTTTTGAGATTTTCCTCATATTTTTGGCGTTCTTTTGTTGAAAGGTTTGCAAGTTCATTTTTTTCAAGAAATTTAAAATTTAGATTTCTTCCAAAATTTGAAAAGTTTTGTTTCATTTATTATTTTTTAAGATTTTAAAGAATTTCTAATTTCTTTAATTTCTTCCACATTTATTTTTGTAATTTCGGAAATTTCTTCATCTGTTTTACCTTGATAAATAAGTTGAATAATCTCTAACATAGTTTTTCGTTCCTTTTTTCTGCCAATTTCTTCGCCTTTTTGCAAAAAAGTTTGTTCATAAGCAAACCAATCTCTGTAAGTTTTGAGATTTTCCTCATATTTTTGGCGTTCTTTTGTTGAGAGATTTGCAAGTTCACATTCATTCAAAAAATTTTTGAATTTAGGTTTTTGGGTAATTGATGCGTTTTTTGTGATATTTTCCATATTTTTAAAAAAATAAATCCAACAATCTAAATCTGATTTTAATTCAGGTTCTAACTTTAAGAATTTTGGTAATTCAATAGAATAAAAATTAGCTATGTTCTATTAAAATTTATACCCAAAAATAAAATAAAAAAGTACTCCACCCTACAATTTTGTAACTAATTGATTATCAATGTGTTTTGTTGTTTTTTTAGCTAAAATTTGGTTTAAAAATAGATTTAAAAAGTTTAAAGGATTGAAATTATATTTGTTTTTTGAGGG
>JAAFIN010000158.1 GCA_013297825.1 Cytophagales bacterium | reverse complement strand
ATGCTCGTATTCAAAGTGTTATTGACACCATCAAAAAACATGGACTTAACGTTTTTCAAACACTCAAAAATATTAACCTTTATCAAAATTTTTCCTTTTTTCAAAAGGGCTAAATAGTTACTTTTTTCTTTTTTCCATAAAAAATTGTCAGATAACCAAAAAACTTGGTTTTGTATTTGATGATGAAACCGAAAAATAAATTTTTCATTTTTTCATAAAAAAAAGCAAAAAAATTAGTTTTTTTTGCTTTTTTTATTTGAAATATTTAAAATTCAATATCTCTAAGCCTGATTTTTTGGGTCATAATTGTGATAAATTTATTGTGAAAATTGATGCCTGAGTTGAGAAGAAAATTAACTAAAATATCTTTTATTTTATACGATTTCAAAAGTTTCTTCTTTGCTTATATACGCAGATGAATACGCCAAAACTGCATAAATTTGTTGTTCATTCAAAAAAGGATAACTTTCTAAAAGTTGTGAAATAGTTGCACCTTCTGACATTTTTTTTAAAATAATTTCTACACTTATGCGTGTGCCTTTGATGATAGGTTTGCCAAGTAGAATAGTAGGATTGCGTTCTATAAATTGATGATAATTCATTTTTTTAACTTGTTTTTTATTTTTTTCAAACGCACAATAAGCATTTTTATTGTGCTAATTTTGCTAAAAAATATCGTAATTTTTGAGGCTGGTGTTGGGGAAAATATTTATCTTTGCAATCTAAAAAACATTAAAAAATGAAACAACCATATTATCCATTTGAAGCCTCAAAAGAAGGAATTTTAAAATATTCTTTTGAAAGTCAAGGCATAAAAATTATTACAAAAGTTGTTGAATTTCAACCCATTACAGAATCCATTTATAATTTGGCTTTTGGAGATTTTGACGAGAATACAAAAGAATATTATGATGATGTGAGAAGTAATAACAATGATATTCGCAAGGTTTTTGCTACAATATTCCAAATATCTAATCATTTTTTTGTACAAAATCCAAATAAAGCCATTTATTTAGAAGGTAATACACCCACAAAACAAAAACTTTATCAAAGAATTATCAAAAATAATATTGCAGATTTAGAAAATAATTTTATACTTTTTGGCGTTATTGGTGAAGAATTTGAAAGTTTAGATTTTACTAAAAATTATGACGCATTTATCATAAAACTTAAAAATATATAAAAAATGGAAAATACCCAAAAGCACTCAAAATATTCTAATGAAGAATTAGAGCAAATAATGAATGGATTTAGTGAAAGCCAATTTGCAAAAGATAAATTGGAACGTGCAAAAAAAGCCATAGAAAAACTCCGCCCTCAACTTGAAAAAAAACTTGGTTTTGTATTTGATGATAAAACTGAAAAATAAACTTTTATTTTCCCCACAAAAAAAGCAAAAAAAATTAGTTTTTTTGCTTTTTTTATTTGTAAATTTTGAGGCTTGTATTTGGGAAAATATTTATCTTTGCAATTCAAAAAACATTAAAAAAATATGATAGACAAAGAAGTTTATAAATTGAGTACCAAAAATGATTTTTATGGATTTGAATTTACAAGCGAAGGAACAAAAGGGAAAATTGAAAAAATAATCCTTTTTACACCTACGCCTATGGAAAATGTTTATAATCTTGGATTTGGAGATTATGATGCAGTTTCAGGGCAAATAGATGATAATGTAGTGAGTAATAATGGTGATACAAAAAAGATATTGGCTACTGTTGCAAATTCTGTGTTGATATTTACAGAAAAATATCCTGATTTTAGCGTGGTTGCAACTGGTGTTACGCCTGCACGCACACGTTTATATCGTATGGGCATACAAGAATATTGGACAGAAATTTCTGCAAATTTTTATATTTTAGGATTTAAAGAAAATTATTGGGAGGAATTTATACCAAACCAACCTTATGAAGCGTTTTTAGTAAAAAGAAAAAAATAATTATATGGAAAAAACACAACCTATCAATACTCTTGATAACATTGTTATCAATGAAAATATTGACAAATTTACAAAATCAGAAAAAAAATTGTTTGTCAGTAATACACAAGAAAAAATGAACGAAATACTCAAAAAAAGTATGCCTTCATTAGAAAATATTTTGAAAAAACTTGAAAAATAAACTTTTATTTTTCCCACAAAAAAAGCAAAAAAACTATTTTTTTTGCTTTTTTGTATTTGCGATTTATTTTATCTTTCTAAAATTTTTGCTCCTGTTTCCCCATCTTCTAAAAATTCATAATGTTTATCTCCCCAATTATCCACACACAACATTATATCTTTTTGGTTGTAAGGAACGTGAATTGCCAATTCATTTTTTAGAATAGCAGGACATAAATTATTGTCTATTCCATCTATTTTATTTAGATTTACTACAATAATTGGTAACTCCATATTTAACGCAATTTCTATTTCCCATCTAACATATTTATAATGGTTTTTAGTTTTTTCACCAACCAAAACAAGAAATAATTTTGTATTATTAAGCCTTTGTTTTAGTTTTCGTTTAATTGTAGCCTCTGAATCTGTATCATTTACATCATTGTAATCGTGAGCATTATAAAAATCAAAGTCAATATTATCATTGGCTTTCCACGCTTTCATTAAATTATAATAAAGAATGTCATTTGTTGCATCAAAGCAAACATAAGTTTTATTGCGATATGCCATACCTAAAAATTGGGTTAAATTGTAAAAAAATTTATTGAGAATTTTCATTTTGTTGATTGTCATTTGTTGGAATACTTTTATTTAAAATAACCGCAACAAATAAAAAAGTGATTGAAACTTGCATTACAGATAAAAAATTACCCATTGTATTTTTAGGCTTTACTCCTTCTGCAGTTGCTGTTAAAGAATTTGCAATGCTATAATACAAAGCGTCATAATTTATATTAAAACCTTTTGAAAAATTAAAACAATCTTGAAAAGGGATTGCATATAAATATCCAAAACATAAATTAGAAAATGCAGTAGCAGATAATAATTTTATAAATCTATTTCTTTGTCTATCAATATCAAGAGGAGTGTTTAACGTGTCCCACAAATGAATATGAAAATAAGTATGCAGATTTTCAAAAATTAAATAAAAAACAAGAATATTCAAATAGAAATTACTATTAGAGTTTATCCAAATACATAAAATCAAAATCCATTTCAAAATAATATAAATATCTATTGAAGTATTTTTATTTTCATTTAATTTTAATTGATTTACAGTTAATTTTTCTGCAATAACTTTAAACAATTCAACTAATGCAATTTTCCTTAATACTTTTGATAAAGCATTAACAAGATAAAATATAAAACCATTATTCATAATTTATTTTACATCAAAAATACTGCAAAAATTCAAAAAATGAATAAAATAGTTTATTTTTATGACATTTTGTCTTATTTGTTTATTTTTGTGTCATTTTATTCCTATCCTAAAAGTAGTATGACATTTTGGCTAAAAAAATTTCCTCCCTCATTTCCCTCCCTTTGCCTAAAAATCTTTATCTTTGCACTAAAAAATAATGAAAGAAAAAAACCTTTATATTATTGCAGGTTGTAATGGGGCAGGAAAAACCACAGCATCATTTACGATTTTACCTGAAATCATAAACTGCAAAGAATTTGTAAATGCTGATGAAATTGCAAAAGGTTAGTCGCCTTTTCAACCTGAAAAGGTTGCTTTTCAAGCAGGGAGAATTATGCTCAATAGAGTAAATGAACTCCTAAATGAAAATGAAACTTTTGCTTTTGAAACAACACTTGCCACAAAAAGTTACAAGCAAAAAATCATAGAAGCAAAGGAAAAAGATTATAATACAACACTCCTTTTCTTTTGGCTTCAAAATGTGGAATTAGCAAAAGAACGTGTAAAAACAAGAGTAGCAGAAGGCGGACACAATATAACACCAGAGGTAATAGAAAGACGTTATCAGAATGGAATTAAAAATTTATTTGAGATTTATCTTCCAATCATTGATGGGGCTTTGATTTTTGATAATTCAAATGGAAAACACGAACTTTTGGCACACAAAATGATTGATAATCAAATTATTGTATTTGATGAATGTAAATTTAAACAATTAAAAAATTATGAAAATAACCGTTGAAAAACAAATGGAACTGAAAGATAAAATTTTGGTTGGACTTGAAAAAGTTTATGAAAAATTGATTGAATTTAAAAAACAAAAAAACTCTGAACTTGTCATTATGAAAGATAATGAAATTGTGAGAATTAAACCTGAATAAAAAAATTTCTCCCCTCATTTCCCTCCCTTTGCCTAAAAATCTTTATCTTTGCACTAAAATATTAAATTAGTACAAAACAAAAATGGAAATAAAAGATTTTGAAAATTTGATTATCAATGAATTAACAAAAGTAATAGAAAATATCATTGCTAAAAATCCAACATTGCCTATCCAAGTCAAAAAAGGCGAAAGGCAAGGTGATGCAATTTCAAAATTTTTAGAGCAAAAATTTGTAGAGGAAACCCAAAATCATACACATTTCCAAAATTCAAAAACTTCTCCCATCGGAAAAACCAAAAATCCTTATGATTGTGAAACTTTTTTTCAACTCAAAATCATAGTGAATTGATTTGGATAGATTTTAAAGCGGTAAATATTGCCAACGAAGATAGCAATCCTGATAGCGGAACACCTGACAAAATTATTGCTTTGATTGAAAATGGATATTTTTATTTGGCATATATTTTTGTGTTTTATGAAGGAAATAATGATGTTTTGAATTTTGTGCAAAAAGATAATTCATTCACAAAAATCTATTTTTTGAAAGATATTAGCCCAACAGTTCGCATTACAGCTGCCAATCAACTACAAGTCAATTACGCACAAAATCCTGTGTATCGTACTCGTGAGGAGTTTATTCATTTTTTAGCCCAAAAAAAGAAACAATCTTTTGAAAGACGTTTAAAAAAAGCACAAAAAGAATTAGAACAAATTGAGAAAGGCGTAATTTACAAAAAAATTACACTTGATGAATTGCTTTTAGAAAATGAAAAACAAGAAAAAAACATTAAAAATCTTTGATATTTTGTTCAATAAATGCAATTTCTTTATCCTCAAAATGATAATATTCATAAATTAGATGATTGATTTTTTGTTGATAAAAAGTTTTATCTCCTTGAAAATCAATGATTTTTGTAGCAAAAAATACGATTTTTTCTTGTAATATTTTATCATCAGGCAAAGGAATTGTACCTAAATCTACGATTTTAATTTGTGGTTGTTTGCCTTTTGAAAACCGAATAATATTTTGTTTTTGTGCAAAAAAAGTCATCAAATCACTATTCAGCCAAGCACAAATATATTTTAAGGTAAAAATTGAATTTTCTGAATTATCTCGCAAAGAAAAAATATACAAACTATTATTTGCTGAACTTTTTTGATAATCCAATGAGGCAATCAATTCTTTGGCAGATTGACGAATGAAAATTTTTGGATTTTGATAGATTATTTTTTCACCTAATCCAATTCTTTTTTTGTTTTTGATGCCTTTTTTTTCTAATTCAATTTTCAGATTGTCGTTGATTTTATCTTGTAATTTTTTATTATAATGAAATATTTTTTCAAATTTTAATGCACCATATTTTTCTGTTAATGATTTTGAACCTTGATAATAAGGAAAAAGTAAATCATTTTCATTTGACCTCACCCCAAACCCCTCTCCAAGTGGAGAGGGACTTTTTTGTGTAAATTCATTTTCCATATCCAAAAGCATTGCACAAGTGCGAAGATTTTTATTTGGATAAATTTGGAGAATAGTTTTGTCTTTTTTTGATTTTATTTTATCAATAATTTCATTGGAAACTTCACAGGTATTCAATCTAAATTTATATTCATCTTTTGGATTTTGCCAAGTTTTTTGGTCAATTTGATGTGTTTGTGCAGTTTTTTTATCTAAAATAATTGTAAAATTATTATTTAATTTATCTTGATTTTTTGCATTTGTTTTTTTAGAAATCTGCAAAATAATCTGCCCACTTGCTACTTCAAAATCTGTAATATTGATAATAATTTTTTCAATAAAAGTATTTTCTAATAAAAATTTTCGGGTATGTTGATAAGCAGTTTCAAAAAAAGAAATATCAATAATAAAACTTAATTGTGCATTTTCTTTCAAAAAATCCAAAGAATGTTCCAAAAAAAGCATTACCAAATTGATTTTTCCATTTTTGAGATGTGCAGGAAATTGATTATAATTTTGGAGATAATCTATTCTTTGCTGTTCATTTTGTTTTTTGTCCCTGCGACCATACAAAGAAACATAAGGCGGATTGCCTACAATATAATCTATTTGATTGTAAAATTTTTCTAAAATAATATTATTTTGTGTTACAAATAATGCGGTTTCATTGCTTTTATTTCGCAAAGTAAAATCTGAAATATACGCCTGAAAATTGCCTTTGTAAGTATCACCAAACCACGAAAAATATAATTTTTGGATATTTTCTTTTGTGATTTCTACCATTTCAGCATTTATATCATTGAATATCAAACTGTTAGCAATAAAATCATTTATAAAATCTTGACTTTGATTGATTTGATAAATTTTGTCTAATAATTTTGTGATAAAAATACCTTGTCCGCAAGCAGGTTCTAATATTTTTTTTTGTGCAATATTCTCAAAATCAATCACAGATAATATCTCGTCTATTGTATCAAAATTATTGGTAAAAAAAACGCCATTTTGTTTTTTGATTTTTGTATCAAAATGTTGTTCATTTTTTTGTTGATTTACCAATAAATTAGATAAAACAGTATCAGAAATTAAAGAATTTGCTATATTCATAAAAATACTTTTTGCAAAAATATACAAATATTTTCAAAAATAGAACAAAAATGTTTTTTTAATTTCCCCCAAAAAAATTTCCTCCCTCATTTCCCTCCCTTTGCCTAAAAATCTTTATCTTTGCACTAAAATATTAAATTAGTACAAAACAAAGATTTTATATGAATAATCCAACACCATACAAACCTCAACACCCTTTGCGAATTGTTACCGCAGCGTCTTTATTTGATGGACACGACGCAGCCATCAATATTATGCGTAGAATTATTCAAAGCACAGGGGCAGAGGTTATTCATTTGGGACACAATAGAAGCGTGCAGGAAATCGTGGATTGTGCCATTCAGGAAGATGCACAGGCAATCGCTATGACTTCGTATCAAGGCGGACACGTGGAATATCTCAAATATATGCACGATTTGCTCAAAGAAAATGGGGCAAATATTCGTATTTTTGCAGGTGGCGGTGGTACGATTTTACCTTCCGAAATCCAAGAATTAGAGGCTTACGGAATTGATAAAATTTATTCTCCTGATGACGGGCGTGCAATGGGTTTGCAAGGTATGATAAATGATTTGATGATGAAATCGGATTTTAGCCCAAGCCCCCTAACCCCCGAAGGGGGAATAACAGCCTCGTATTTGGATAATTTATTAGAAAATTTATCTACTGAAAAACCTGATGTTATTGCAAGGCTTATCACAATCGCAGAAAATTATCCCCAAGAATACGAAAAAATAAAACATAAACTTTCCGTAAATACTCCCCCTTTGGCTGTTGAAGTTCCCCCTTCGGGGGTTAGGGGGCTTTGTCCTACATTGGGCATCACAGGCACAGGCGGTGCAGGAAAATCAAGCCTTGTAGATGAATTGGTAAGAAGGTTTTTGATGGATTTTGAACATCATAAAATTGCGGTTATTTCGGTTGACCCATCTAAGAGAAAAACAGGCGGAGCGTTATTGGGCGATAGAATTCGTATGAATAGCATTTCCAATGGGCGTGTATATATGCGAAGTCTGGCAACTCGTCAGTCAAATTTGGCATTGAGTAAGCACGTGCAGTCTGCGATTGATATTTGCAAAAGTGCAGGTTTTGATTTGGTAATTGTGGAAACGTCAGGCATTGGACAATCTGATACCGAAATTGTAGAACATTCAGATATGAGCCTTTATGTGATGACTTCTGAATATGGCGCAGCAACACAATTAGAAAAAATTGATATGTTGGATTTTGCGGATATTATTGCCATCAATAAATTTGACAAACGTGGTTCTTTGGACGCAATGCGTGATGTCAAAAAACAATATCGTAGAAATCATAATCTTTGGGAAGAACCAGAAGAAATTTTGCCTATTTATGGCACAATGGCATCACAATTCAATGATGTAGGCACAAATACGCTTTATCGCAAAATAATGGATAAACTTGTGGAAAAAACAGACAAAAAACATTTGATTTCTACGTTTGAAATTAGCGAAAAAATGTCTGAAAAAATCTACATTATTCCACCTGATAGAATACGTTATTTGTCGGAAATTACCGAAAATGCAGACAATTATCACAAATTTATCAAAGAACAAAGCGACACAGCACGTAAAATGTACCAACTGCAAGGTACAATCGCACAACTGCGTGAAAGCATAGGACAACGCAAAATAAAAGTGGTTGAGGACAACGAAAATCGTGTTTCTGCCATTGCGTACATTGAGGGCGAACCTGAATATTTGAAAGATTTGATAAAACGTTATCAAGAATTAGAAGAAAAACTTGATGATGAATGTAAAACAATGCTTCAAGAATGGGCTACTCAACTCAAACGCTACAAAGCAGAAAAATATCAATATCAAGTTAGAGATAAAATTTTTGAACAAGATTTGTATTATACCACACTTTCAGGCACAAAAGTTCCAAAAGTTGCCCTACCAAAATACGAAGATTGGGGCGATATTTTGTATTGGCTTTTAAGCGAAAATGCACCAGGATTTTTCCCTTATGCGAGTGGCGTTTTTCCTTTGAAAAGAGAAGGCGAAGACCCTACACGAATGTTTGCAGGCGAAGGCAATCCAGAACGCACCAACAAACGTTTTCATTATGTTTCAAAAGGTTTGCCTGCAAAAAGGCTTTCTACTGCATTTGATAGCGTAACTTTGTATGGCGAAAATCCAGACCATCGTCCAGATATTTATGGAAAAATAGGCAATTCAGGCGTGAGTGTTGCGACCTTAGATGATGCCAAAAAATTGTATTCAGGTTTTGACCTTTGCAATCCAAGCACTTCCGTATCAATGACAATTAACGGACCTGCACCAATGTTATTAGCCTTTTTTATGAATACAGCCATTGACCAACAATGCGAAATGTATATCAAAAAAAATGGTTTGGAAAATGAAGTAAATGCAAAAATTGATGAAATTTATTTGAAAAAAGGCAAAAAAAGACCAATTTATTTGGGAGAACTTCCTGATGGAAATGACGGTTTAGGTTTAATGCTTTTGGGTGTAACAGGTGATGAAGTTTTGGAAAAAGATATTTATGAAAAAATAAAAACTTACGCCATTGCACAAGTGCGTGGAACAGTGCAAGCGGATATTTTGAAAGAAGACCAAGCCCAAAACACTTGTATTTTCAGTACAGAATTTGCCCTAAGAATGATGGGTGACATTCAACAATATTTTATTCACAACAAAATCCGCAATTTTTATTCTGTTAGTATTTCAGGTTATCATATTGCAGAAGCAGGAGCAAATCCTATCACGCAACTTGCTTTAACTTTGTCAAATGGATTTACTTTTGTAGAATATTATTTGTCAAGAGGAATGCACATTGACGATTTTGCACCAAATTTATCATTCTTTTTTTCAAATGGAATTGATGCAGAATACGCAGTAATTGGCAGAGTTGCACGCAGGATTTGGGCAAAAGCAATGAAATACAAATACAAAGGCAATGACCGAAGCCAAAAACTCAAATATCATATCCAAACATCAGGAAGGAGTTTGCACGCTCAAGAAATTGCGTTTAATGACATTCGCACTACATTGCAGGCACTTTATGCGATTTATGATAATTGCAATTCGTTGCATACCAACGCTTATGACGAGGCAATTACGACACCGACAGAGGAAAGCGTAAGGCGTGCAATGGCAATTCAGTTGATAATCAATCACGAATTAGGTTTGGCAAAAAACGAAAATCCATTACAAGGTGCGTTTATTATTGAAGAATTGACAGATTTGGTAGAGGAGGCAGTTTATACAGAATTTAGGTCAATATCTGAACGTGGAGGCGTTTTGGGGGCAATGGAACGTATGTATCAACGCACCAAAATCCAAGAGGAAAGTATGCACTACGAAATGAAAAAACATACAGGTGAATTGCCAATAATGGGTGTCAATACATTTCTTGACCCAAAAGGTTCGCCAACCGTAATTCCTGCGGAAGTTATCAGAAGCACGACAGAGGAAAAAGAGGCTCAAATCACGAATTTAAAGGCTTTTGAACTTAGAAATCAAGAAAAATCTGAAGAAATGCTTAAAAATTTACAAAAAGTTTCTATTGAAAATGGAAATATTTTTGAGGCTTTGATGGAATGTGCAAAATATTGCTCTTTGGGACAAATGAGTAATTCACTTTATAAGGTTGGAGGGCAGTATAGGAGGAATATGTAGGATAATTAAATATTTGCAAATATTTTGATGTTTTTTTATTAGAATATTTGCAAATATTTTATAAAAATTTTATTTTTGTTAAAATTAAAAATTTAATTATTATGACTTGGAATGAATACGAAGATGCAGTTCTTAACTATTTAATAGCAAAATTTAGTGGTAGCAAAGTTACTAAAAATGTTAAAATTAAAGGTAGTTTTTCTGAAACATTGAGGCAAATAGATATTTTAGTTGAAACACAAATTTCTGATTTTTACATTCCATTAGTTGTAGAATGTAAAAATTGGGAAACTAAATTAGATGTTGCAGATATAGGTTCTTTTATAGATAAATTGAAAGATGTTGGAATCTCTAAGGGCTTGATGGTTTCAAAATGTGGATATACAAAAGCAGCATACCAAAGGGTTAAAAACGAGAATGACATAAATTTATTTATTTTAGATTTTGAAAATATGTCAGAGTTTCAAGGTTTTTGGGCTAATCCGTATAGAGGAAATCTTGGAGCGTTTCTTTCTGCTCCAACAGGTTGGGTTGCTGATTATAACTTAACACAAGAAGAAATGACTTATATTGGATTATGTCTTCTTTATCCTATGGGACTTACAAAACAAGAAGCATTTGAAAATAAACAAGTTATGTTTTTTCAGATTTATCCTGTTCCAATATTGACATCTTTTGATATTAATGAATTAATAAAGGAACAAAATGATGCGGTTTTAATCAAAGATAAAAAAGCAAAAATTAATCTGTGGCAAGAAAATTCTAATCAAGGCTTAATTTCGTATAGGGAAATTTATTATGACAAAGACAATTATATGGAATACACAGCGTATGTTCAAACAGAGAGGTTTTATGCAATTTGCATTGTTACATCTAAAAAAGAGGATTCTAAAGAATACCTATCAAAATTAAAATATGTTATGAATAATATACATTTTATTGTTCTTGATGGTGTGGATCCAACAAACTCTCACAATGCTTGGAAAAATTTATTAAAGTTTAAACAATAAAAAAATAGTCAGACCTTTGGTACAGACCATTTTTTAAAAATTTGGTCTGCACCGTAGTTTACGGAGGTCTGACCAAATTTTTAAAAAATTAAGTAAACAATTCAATAAAATGAAACTGATAGCCAACAATCTTTATCACATTTATAATCAAGGAAACAACAAACAAACTATTTTTCAAGATGATGCAGATTACATTTACTTTCTAAAAAAAGTACGAGATGAATTATTGCCAAATTGTAATATTTTAGCGTATTGCTTGATGCCAAATCACTTTCATTTTTTATTAAATATCACAGAAAACGCTGTTGAAAAAATAAAATTAGGCAGTATAGAAATAGACAAAGTGAGTAATGCTTTTCGTAAAATATTGAGTAATTATGCACAATATTTCAATGAAAAATATAAAAAATCAGGCTCTTTATTTAGGCAAAAAACCAAAGGAAAATGCTTAACTTTGGATAATTCACAAAATTATCCTTTAATTTGTTTCAACTATATACATCAAAACCCTTATAAAGCAAATTTAATATCAAATTTAGAATTTTGGCAATATTCATCTTACATAGATTATTTGGGAAAAAGAAATGGTACTTTGTGTGATTTTGATTTAGCATATCAATATTTGGATATAGACAAATCAAAATTAGAAAACAGTATAAATTTAGTTTTGGAAGATGAATGTGTGAAAAATATTTTTAAATAATTGTTGAATTGATTTGAAAAAATAGTCAGACCTCCGTAAACTACGGTACAGACTATTTTTTCAAATCAAAAACCAGAAGAAAAATTAGTATCTTTGATGGAAGATTTTGAA
>JAAFIN010000157.1 GCA_013297825.1 Cytophagales bacterium | reverse complement strand
AGCTCCTTTGGTATGCGGTATTTCAATACCTCCCAACCAAAAAGGGTGATTTTCTACTAATCTATGTACGTCATAGCCTTGTCCTACACGAATATTCATTAAATTAAGAATTAGGAATTAAGAATTAGGAATTGAACAGCCTTTTATTATTGTTTTTTGTGTTATGCATATCAGTAAATTGCATATTTTTTCTGTTTAAATTCTTTTGCAAAGATACAAAAAATAAGGCTCTTTGACAATTTTTGTGAATGGATTTCTTCTGTGAGGTTGTTTTATTTAACATTCATCATTTTTATATATTTTTGCTAAAATTTGACTTAAAAAACCAAAAAAAACAATTTTTTCAACATTTATTTTTTATGAAAAACAAAAAAATCCTTTTGGGGGTATCAGGAAGTATTTCCGCTTACAAATCCGCACTTTTGACAAGGCTTTTGGTAAAAGCTGGTGCAGAAGTAAAGGTAATTATGACCCAAAGTGCGACCACATTTATCACACCGCTTACACTTGCTACGCTTTCCAAAAATCCTGTTTTGGTAGAATTTGTAAAAAATGAGGCTGGTGAATGGAATAATCACGTGGAACTTGGGCTTTGGGCTGATGCGATTATAATTGCCCCAACTTCTGCTAATACATTAGCAAAATGTGCCACAGGATTGTGTGATAACCTGCTTACTGCGGTGTATTTGTCTGCCAAATGCCCTGTATTTTTTGCTCCTGCAATGGATTTGGATATGTATTTGCACCCAACTACGCAAGAAAATCTAAAAAAATTAGAAAGTTTTGGGAATTTTATCATTCCTGCAGAAGATGGCGAACTTGCAAGCGGACTTGTAGGGCAAGGGCGACTCGCAGAACCTGAACATATTTTTGATTTTTTAGAAAATTATTTTTTAGAAAAAGAGCTTTTTTTTAAATTTCCTAATTTAAAAAATAAAAGGGTTTTGCTTACCGCAGGAGGCACGCAGGAAGCGATAGACCCTGTAAGGTATATCAGCAATCATTCCACAGGCAAAATGGGTTATGCTATTGCCCAACACCTCGCTGATGCAGGTGCAAAAGTGGAACTTGTATCAGGAAAAACATTTTTACAGCTAAAACATAAAAATATAAGTCTTCATCAAGTAGTTTCTGCACAAGAAATGTATGAAAAATGTGAAGAATTATTTGAAAAAATGGATATTATAATCCTTTGTGCTGCAGTGGCTGATTTTACGCCTGAAAATCCTGCAAATGAAAAAATTAAGAAAAAAGAAGGCGAAAATAATATGAATCTTGTCCTGAAAAAAACGGTGGATATTGCCCACACATTAGGCACAAAAAAACAAGTACATCAATTATTTATAGGATTTGCCTTAGAAACAAATAATGAATTGGAAAATGCAGAAAAAAAATTGGCAAAAAAGAATTTTGATTATATTATTCTTAATTCGCTCCGCGTGGAAGGTGCAGGTTTTGCAACAGATACCAATGCGGTTACTTTATTAGGAAAAAATGGATATAAACAAGAATTTCCTTTGCAATCAAAGCATTTTTTAGCAGAAAAATTGCGTGATTGGATTGGAGGGCTTTACGTGTAGTGGTTAAAGAGACAAAATACAGGATTTTTTTTGAGAATAAAAAATATTTTGTAAAAATCGTAAAAAAATATTTTTAAAAAATACAATATTCTACAAAAGAATTTTGTTATATGTACAAACGCATAAATGCACCAATTTTTATTAGAAAATATTTTGTTAGAATTTTATTAGAATAAGTGCATAGCGACAATACAAGTTAAGTTTTAGTAAAAGTTTGAAGATAGTTTCGCAAAAAGGCAGGTTTCTTTGGAGCCTGCTTTTTTTATTTGTAGCCCTTTTTGAACTTCTTAAACATTTTTCGTATTTTTGTGTTTTTTACGTGAAAACAAAACATTCATAATTCATAATTTATAATTCATAATTAAAATGTATCCTTATTTAGTATTCGCCCATAGTTGGCTACGTTGGATTTTCTTGGCGTTGGTTGTGTTGGTGTTGGTGCAATCGTGGTTGGGTTATCTCAACAAACAAAATTTTACGGAAGGCAATCGCAAAAGCTCGCTTTTTTTATTGATTGCGACCCATCTTCAACTTGTGTTGGGATTATTGTTGTATGGGATTTTTAGCCCAAATACACAACAAGCATTTAAAGATTTTGGGGCTGCGATGCGTGATTCAAATTTGCGTTTTTGGGCAGTAGAGCATATTTCTGTGATGTTGATTGGGATTGTGTTGATACAAATAGGGTATAGCAAAGCAAAACGTGCCACAGAAAGCCAAGCAAAACATTGGAATTTGGCAATTTTTACCACGATTGCGGTAGTTTTGATGCTTACACGTATCAATTGGACGCCACTTTTTAGAGGTTTGTAATTTTTAAATTTTCAAAAAAATTTATTGAAAAAAATTAAAAGCATATTGAAAAAATATGCTTTTTTTGTGTTTATGGAATGAATTAAAAATAAAATGAATACTTTTAAAAATAGGTATAAATGTCTATTCTATACATATTTTTGCATTTTTATGTATAGCACAGGCATTTATACCTGTGAAAGGTCAAACATATCCAAATTAGAATTTACGCATTCCTATAAACCGAAAAACGCATTTTGTTAATTTTCGTATTTTAATTATTTGAAAATTTGTATTTTTGAAAAATTATTTATTTAACTCAATTTTTATTTAAAATCTATGTCTAAACTTAAATTTATAATTTTGTTTTTATTCATTTTTCAAAATTTATTTGCACAAAAAAACGAAAAAGTAAAAAATGAAGTATGGTATGATGCCAAAACCCAAGAAATGCTTATTATTCAAGTAATTGAAAAAGGCAATGAAAATGATTGGGAATTGCGTTATTTTTGGTCTGATGGTAAGAAAAAATTTACAGAATTGGGCATTAGCAAACCACTCAAAGAAATGGAAGCAGGCACAATTATAGAGGTTTTTTTTAAAAATAATCCAACTAAAAAATTTACTTTAAAGCGTTTTCCTACAATTTATGCAGAATTGTATTGTTTTGATAACAAAGAAAAACAACTTAACACATACAGCCAATTATTGGAAAATGTGGAATTTTTGATGGATATTCCAAATGTAACACCTGAATTGTGCCTTGTTTTTTTCTTTGCACATAAAAATCCACAGGCAAAAATTTTACCTGATAATGGTGTTTTTGAAAATTCAACAAAACAAAGATTGATTTTTCAAGCAGAAGAAGGACGTTTTACAGATATTTTATTTGATGAAAAACCATTAAAAGCCACCAAAAAAAGTATTCACGTTTGGCAATTCAAATACAAAAATCAGCCCGCAGAAACACGTTTTGTGTATAATAAAAATACAGGACAGCACGAAATTCAGTTGACAAATTCTACGACTAAAAAAGAAATTTGTACTTTTGTACCTGCTTTTTAGGAAAATAAGAAACCTATAAATTTTTAAAATATTGTAGGTTTGATTATCAATAGGTTTGATTATCAATATTTTATATCGTTTTTTCTTTTTTCTTAAAACTGCTTTTTATTTTATCAAGCCAAACATAATACATATCTGCCTCAAACAAACGTGAATCGTTGCGTGCTTGTCTTAGAAAAAACAATCCTATCGTAACAAGCAAAATATTAGGAAACCACATTCCCAACCAAACATTTGTAAGACCTTCTTTTACCCATTTTTCGCCCATTAAACTCATCACATAAAATGCAATAAAAAAGATAATAGACACTAAAATAGGCACACCCAAACCACCTTTTTTGATAATTGCTCCAAGCGGTGCGCCTATCAGAAACATTGCCAAACAAGCCAAAGCATAAGTAAATTTTTTATGTAATTCTATCTGAATTTCATAATGTTCTTTGGAAAGTTGTTTGAGATAAGTCGTTTTTTCTTTGAGGGCAACTTCTATGCTGTAAGCGTTTTGTATGGCACGTGATACAATTTGTTTTTCAGAAGGTTTTATATGCCAAAGTACATTGGAAGGTATTTTTTTGGTAGAAGTGTCTATTGGATTATAAGTATTGTTTGGGTCATTTTGCAAAAATTTCTTACTTTTTCTACCAACTTGTGGAATACTTTGGACGATTTGTTGTGTTTTTTGGGTTTTTTGGGTTTTTGCAGTATCTTTTTTAATTTCTTGTTTTGGACTTTCTTGTTCTTTAGTTTTTTGTTTTGGATTTTCTTCTGTATTCATTTTTTCGCTTAATCTTTCCAAAATAGTTTTTCTTGAAGTATCAGCCATCATTTTTTCTTTTTCTTGGCGTTCCCAGCGATACATATACGCATAATTGCTTTTTACAATATCAAAAATAAGGTTTTCGTTGCGTGTATAAATGCGTTGCACAGAATCCAAATCACTTACAAGTTGGATAGCGGAGTGCATAAGTTTGTGTCCTTTGAATAGATTTTTGTCTGTATCTCGCATTTCAAAAGAGGAAAGACTGAACACAAGTTGGCTTTTTTCAAATGTATTTCTAATAAATTTTTCATTGGAATACCCCATATTTTGGGTCAGTCCGCCTACTTGGTCGTGATAACTTTTTCCTTTGAATAATTCCAATACCAAATATTTCTCATTATCAATCGTGTACATTTTGCCTGAATCTGCCACCACAAGCTCCCTATTGCCCAAATGTGCAGAATGGTTATAAATCATTACACCTTTTAGGGTTTTGCCATCAGGAAATTTTTTGTGAATTTTGATGCTATAATTAGGAAGTCCATTATAAAAAGTGCCTTCTTTGATGCTTAATGAAGGACTTTTTTGTTTAATATCCCAAAGCAAACTAAAAACTCTGAGATTTGCCTCTGGCACTACTTGGTCACTAAACCAAAACGAAAAACCTGTTAGAAAAACACTAAAAACCAAAATTGGACGTAACACACGCACAAGCGAAATACCTGAACTTTTCATTGCTGTAAGCTCAAAATGTTCGCCCAAATTGCCAAATGTTATCAAAGAAGCCAACAAAATGGACAAAGGCAATGCCATAGGCACAAGGTGCAACGCAAAATAAAATAAAAGTTCTGCAAATACATCAAAACCCAATCCTTTGCCTGCGATTTCGTCCAAACGTTGCACCATTTGGTTTATAAGCAATATAAAAACCACTACCGCAGTTGTCAGCACAAAAGGTCCCCAAAATGATTGGATAAGTAATCGGTCTATTTTTTTGAACATATAAGCCCCCTAACCCCCAAAGGGGGAATTTTTAATACTTGTTTTCTTTATTTTTTCTTTGAACAAAATTTTTTTAATGCACAAAAATAGCAAGATTTAAAGGAATACAGATATTTTTTAACAAAATTTAAGGGTATTTTCTAAAAACATAGGAAATTTTATAAAAAATAACATTTTCTAAACTCCCATCTGTTTTTCATTTTTAATAATTTTTTGTAAATCTTCCCAATTCAAATAATGAAATGAATGACTTTCAATAGGCATTATGATGATTTCTTGAGTATCAAAATGATACATTTTTTCTTTTTTATGTTCATTTTTAGGAGATGAAAAAATAATATTATCTTTTCTGAAATCATTATTTACTCGTTTTTTGTGAAATAAAATATAATAAATATTTGTATTTTCAATATTTTGTTTGCCTATTATTTTGTATAAATTTAATACATAATCCACAAAAACTTTTACATTCATAAGTTGATATTCATATTCGCTTCTATCAAGGTTTGTAGATTTTAATTCACAAATCAAAATATCAAAATTATTATTTTCTTCACACACAAGCACTACATCACAACGTTTTTGAATATTTGAGGCATTTCCCAAAAATTCATTATAAAATTTTCTGAATTTATCTGTTGAAATTTCTACATTTTTGTCTAAACTAAATGCAAAAACGTTAGTAGGAAGATTTTTGATGGTTATATTTTTTAATTTTTCTTGGTTAGCTTCACTTATTTCATTGTTGGGTTCTTCAATGATAATTTTATTATTTTTAATTTCTAAAAATAATTTTTCATTGATGTAATTTTGTAGTTTCATACTTTATTTTTATAAAATTTTATTTTAACCCAAAATACGAAATAATATATCGCTTACTTCATTAAAACGTTTAATTGCATCATCAAAAGCAGTTTTTTCCATACCAAGTACATCATTTATGGTTACTTTTTCTACTGTTCCGTCCTCTTTTGCAATATAAGATTTTAGATTTTTTGGTTGCAAAATATCTAAATTTGTATATTGATATTCTTGCATAAACGCTGTTTTTTCGTCAAAATCATTTGAAAGCAGGACACAATTATTGATTTCTTTTACAATATAATCACTGTGTGTAGTAATCCAAACTTTGATACCCAAATTCGTTAATCGCACCAAAAGCCTCGCAATTTTGATTTGTGCCTCTGGGTGCAGATTGAGTTCAGGCTCATCAATCATCAACATATCACCTTTTTGGGCTTTGTATTTGAGATAAAAATGCAAATCAGCCAACACTCTTACAGATGTAGAAGCCAAAAAATGTGGTGTAGTTTGTCCGCTTGGTGTTTGTATTGCAAAACCACCATTCAAAAAAATATATTTTACGCCTAAAATTTCTTCTATTTCTGCAAAAAAATCTTCATTTTCTTTCCACAAAAAAGATTTTCCTTTTGCTAAATCATCTAAACTACTCGCAAAATCAATATTTTCACCCAAAGGCTCTGCATAATTGTCTATAGTATTGTAATCAAAATCAGGGCGTTTGATGTTGCGAACTATCGTTCTGCTATGTTTGTTGATGCTATTTTTGAATAAATGAATGGCATCACGTTGGGCTGTGAGTAGAAAGGGTTTTTTGATTTTTTGGAAATTAAATAAAAAATTAAACATTACAAAAATTTTAAATACTTGTTTTACAAGTTTATCATTTATAACAAGTTCTTCTTTTCTTAATATTTTATCATCATAGTCTTGTTCTGCATTTTTAGGATAAATTAAAAATATTACATTATATATTGAAGTTTTCTGATTTGGTGCAAATATTATTTTTACTTCAAACTTCTCAAAAACACCCAAATTTTGGGCATAAGGAATGTCAATTAAAAAATATTCTAACTCTTGCCCAAATTCTGCATTTGCATTTTTAAAATAAATTTCATCTACGCCAAAAATCTTATGTAATTCTTTTGGCGTATTTTGAATAGTTTTTTGAAAAAGTGTATTCAAAAATGCAAAATCAATTTCAAAATTACCATCTTCAAGCATCTTTTTTGCTAAATTTTCAAAATCAATATGTGCAAAAATTTTTTCGTAATCTTCAAACGAATTTAATTGGTCTATGTATTCATCTATTCCTAAAATCCCCCAAATACTATAAGTAAGATACGTTTTACCTGTATTATTTTTGCCTGATATGATGGTCAAATCGCCTATTTCTATATCAGCCTCTTTGATATTACCTAAATTTTTGAAATGAAAACGCATTTTTTTTAGTTATAAATTTTGATTTATTGGTTCTCTGACAATTTTTGTGAAAAAAGAAAAAAGATTCTGTCATTCCGTAGGAATCTGGCTGTTTCTTGCACAGAACAGCCAAACAGCCAGATTCTTTCAGAATGACACCAAAGTAAAAAAGGTATTCCACAAAAATTGTTAAAAAATCTTTATTTTTAAAATATTTTTTTACAAAATTAGGAATTAGAAATCTTTTTTTTCAAAAAAAATTCCTAATTCCTAATTATTTATGAAAAATGGCTGTTTCATTTACCATTCAATATTTATCATTTAACATTGAATTTGGCTGTTTCATTTACCATTCAACATTTACCATTCACCATTATTTTTTATGCCATTTGAGGCACAAAATCCTCATATTCACCAGCTTTTAACTTAGGAGCAACTGCAGAAAAAGCATTTAATGTACGTTCTACATCTTCCAAAGTGTGCATTGCAGTAGGAATAATACGCAAAATAATCACACCTTTTGGCACAACAGGATACGTAACCACAGAGCAGAAAATACCATAATTTTCCCTCAAATCCACCACCATTTGTGTAGCTTCGCCCACGCCTCCCTGCATAAATACAGGCGTAACAGGCGATTGTGTAATTCCAATATTAAAACCTCTTTCTTTAAAACCACTTTGTAAAGCATTTACGATTTTCCAAAGGTTTTCACGAAGTTGAGGCTGTGTTTTTAATAAATTCAAACGCACTAACGCACCTTCTACCAAAGGCATTGGAAGGCTTTTTGCAAATATTTGAGAACGAAGATTATAACGCAAATAATTGCAAATTTCTTTGCTTGTTGCCACAAAGGCACCAATACTTGCCATTGATTTTGCAAACGTAGAAAAATACAAATCTATACCATCTTGCGAATTTGTATGTTCACCTGCTCCTGCACCTGTTTTGCCCATTGTACCAAAACCGTGTGCATCATCAACCAACAGACGGAAATTATATTTTTCTTTTAAAGCAACAATTTCTTTCAAACAACCCACCACGCCAGACATTCCAAAAACACCCTCCGTAATCACCAAAATACCGCCACCTGTTTCGCCAGCGAGTTTTGTAGCACGTTGAAGTTGTTTTTCGCAACTTTCTATATCGTTGTGTTTATAAACAAATCTTTTTCCAATGTGCAAACGCAATCCATCAATAATACAAGCGTGGCATTGTTCATCATACACCACCACATCTTTGCGGTCAAGCATTGCATCAATGATAGAAAGCACGCCTTGATACCCAAAATTAAGCAAAATGCTATCTTCTTTTCCTACAAATTCTGCAAGTTGAGCTTCTAATAATTCGTGTTGGTCGCTATTGCCTGACATCATTCTTGCACCCATTGGCGTAGCAAGACCATATTTTACAGCAGATTCGCCATCTATTTTTCTAACTTCTGGGTGATTAGCAAGCCCAAGATAATTATTCAAACTCCAATTTAATACTGTTTTGCCTCTAAAAGTCATATGCGGAGCGATTTCGCCTGTGAGTTTTGGAAATGCAAAATATCCGTGAGCTTCTTTGGAAAATTGTCCAATAGAACCCATATTTTTCAATACTTTTTCAAAAATATCTGCCACAATAATCAAATGTTGGTATTAAAATGTTGAAATTATTTTTTATAAAAAGGTTTTTTTGCAAAAATAATAAAAAAAGTTTAAAAGTTCAAAAAAGCCCCTGCACTTAATACTATTAAGCTAAAAGGAAGATAAAAAGTTAGATAAAAAAATGAGTTAGGAACAAGATTAAAATAACTTCGCCTTTTTATTCCCCACGTTTCACGTGGGGTTACTATTGTTAAACCCTTTCAGGGTTTTATAAGATGAATTTATTTAATTCCTTTTACTTATCTGATTTTTTTTAATATTTTTTTAGAAATATTTTAGGTATTTTTAAAGGAAATTGGAGGTGTTTTTTAAACAAAAAAAATCCTTTTCTTCTTTTGGAAGAAAAGGTTTTTTTTATTATAATAAAAGATAAAAATACCTGATGTATTTCTTCTGATACTTTTTTTCCTAAAAATTCTTACAAACCACCTACAGAACTTACGTGGTCAAAATGCGTTTCACTTGTTAGAATCTCATGCCCACGTTTGATTTCTTCCTCAGGCCCATGAACGATAACCAAAAATTTACCATTTTTGATTTCGTCTTGGTATTTTTCAAAATCTTCTTTGTCAGGTTTTCCAAATACAACACCTTCAGTGCCATATTTTGCCCCAAAAATACTACCCAAAACCATTCCACCCATTGAGCCAATCGCTGTGCCTTCCACACCCGCTAAAATTGCTCCTACGGTAGTTCCCAAATATACCAAACCAATTCCTGGCACTGTAATAAGGCTCAAACCTGCCAATACGCCTAATGTTCCACCCACCAAAGCACCTATTTCAGTGCCTTTTGTAGTAGCTTCTTCCCAAGTATGCACACCATCAATTTCTTGCACAGCTTCACCTTTGCCCAAAAGAGCAACGTGTTTGAGGGGAAATTTATGTCTTTGAAGTGTTTTTAATGCTTCAACTGCTTGTGCGTGTGTATCATACACACCAATAATTGAACTATCGCTATTTATGCTCATAATTATAAAGGTTTAAAAGTTTAAAAGTTCAAAGTTTAAGGTTCAAAAAGTTCAAAAGTTCAAAGTTTAAGGTTCAAAAGTTCAAAAGTTCAAAGTTCAAAGTTCAAGATTAAATTTATATTTAATCCTGCTAATCTTTTAATCCTGAAAATCCTACTCTTATTTCCCAAATGACTCACGCATTTCAGTATCAGCTTGCATATTTTTGAGTTTATAATAATCCGAAATACTGATATTACCCGCTCTAAATGCTTCTGCGATAGCTTGCGGAATTTGTGCCTCTGCCTCAATAACTTTGGCACGAGCTTCTTCAGCTTTTGCTTTCATTTCTTGTTCAAGAGCTACCGCCATTGCCCTGCGTTCTTCTGCACGAGCATCAGCCACTTTGAGGTCAGCATCAGCTTTTTCAGTAATAAGTTTTGCACCAATATTCGCTCCTATGTCAATATCAGCAATATCAATAGAAAGAATTTCATAAGCAGTTCCTGCGTCAAGACCTTTGGAAAGTACAAGTTTTGAGATTTTTTCAGGATTTTCCAAAATTTCTTTATGTGTAACAGACGAACCAATCGCAGTTACAATTCCTTCCCCAACCCTTGCAATAATTGTTTCCTCACCAGCACCACCCACAAGTTGGCTAATATTTACCCTTACAGTTACTTTTGCTTTCACAATAAGCTGAATACCATCGTGGGCAATCGCTGCAACAGGAGGCGTATTGATAACTTTTGGATTAACCGTTGTGCGTACAGCTTCCAACACATCACGCCCTGCAAGGTCAATCGCAGTAGCTTGTTTGTAGGACATATCAATATTTGCCTTGTCTGCAGAAATCAATGATTTGATAACCAAAGGCACATTTCCACCTGCCAAATAATGCGTTTCAAGCTCAGAAGTTGTAAGTTTTAAGCCTGCTTTTGTGGAAGTAATCAATGCCTCTACAATCAGACGTGGCGGTACTCTACGAATTCGCATAAAAACCAATTCAAAAAGCCCAACTTTTACGCCTGAAAATAATGCGGTAATCCATAAATTGATAGGCACAAAATACAAAAAACTAAAAACACCTACCAAACTTCCCAATACCATCAACAAAGGAAAAATATCACCCCCTCCAGCTTGTAATATCGCAACACCTAAAATGTGATTGAACATATTTTTTTGTTTTAAAAATAAAATAGTTTAAAAATGACGTATCTTAACAAATGTATGCGTGAAAGTAGTGTTTTATTTTTAATAAAAAAATTTTTATTTAAAAAAAGCTGTTTTTTTAAATTGTTGTGCAAATATAAAAATTATTATTAAGAATAAAAAATAATTTTTAGTAAAATTTAAAAAAATAATTTTTATTTAAAATAAAAAAAATATCATATTACAAAAATTAAATATTTCCTCTTGATGAAAATTTATTTTTTTGCTAAAAATTAAAGAAAAAGTACACTATTTATGCTTTTAAACCTTTGAGCTTTTAAACTTTTTGAGCTTTTAAACTTTTTGAGCTTTTAAACTTTTTGAGCTTTTAAACCTTTTGAGCTTTTAAATTTTTTGAGCTTCTAAACCTTTTGAGCTTTTAAACCTTTTGAGCTTTTAAACTTTTTGAGCTTTTTAAACTTTTTGAGCTTTTTAAACTTTTTGAGCTTTTAAACTTTTTGAGCTTTTTAAACTTTTTGAGTTTTTAAACTTTTTGAGCTTTTTTAAAAGTATTTTTGAAATAAATCCAAAATTTCAGCAGGGCATTTACAAGGTTTTTGGGTGTGTGCATCTATAAAAAAAAGCGTCATCTCGCCTGTATTTAACAATTCTTGTTTTTCATTATATACCTCAAAATTAAAAAACATTTTGACAGAAGGCATTTTAGGCACTATCACACGGATTGTGAGAAGGTCATCATACAAAGCAGGTTTTAAAAATTTGCTGTGAAGTTCCAAAACAGGCATTTGCACACCTTTTTCTTCCAACATTTTATAAGGATAACCCATTTCTCTAAGCATTTCTACACGTCCTACTTCATAATAAATTGCAAAATTGCTGTGATATACCCTGCCCATTTGGTCAGTTTCAGCATATCTTACACGAATTTGGGTGTCATATTGATACATGTTTTTTAATTTTTTTTTTAATTTTTTTAGAAATTTATTAGAGTTATTTAAATGGTTCAATATTGCAAAAAAGGGCAAAAATTGGTAATTTTGCAAGAAAACCTTAAAAAACTATGAAAACAAGCACAGAAAGCAATAAAAAGCATTCGGATAAAGTAAGT
>JAAFIN010000156.1 GCA_013297825.1 Cytophagales bacterium | reverse complement strand
TAACCTGCTATGTGCATAGCGGTTGGAAAAGTATCATTGGAAGATTGCGATTTATTCACGTCATCATTTGGGTGAATAGATTTTTTTTCGTCCAAAAGATTTCCCCCATTTACCACGTGTCCTCTGTTTGCGATAACTTCGTTGAGGTTCATATTGGATTGTGTTCCTGAACCTGTTTGCCAAACCACCAAAGGAAATTCTGTGCTGTGTTTTCCTTCTAATATTTCCTCACAAACTTTTGAAATAATATCACGTTTTTCAACGGAAAGCACGCCAAGTGCGTGATTGGCGTGTGCTGCAGATTTTTTGAGGATAGCAAATGCTTCTATTACCTCCACGGGCATTTGGAATTGGCTTGTACCAATGGTAAAATTTTCTTTGGAACGCTGTGTTTGTGCGCCCCAATATTTGTCAGCAGGTACATTTACTGCACCCATTGTGTCGTGTTCTATGCGAAAACTCATTTTTAATTAGAAATTAAGAATTAGGAATTAGGAATTAAACAGCCAAAGTCAGAATCAGGATTTACAGAATTTGAGGATTGGCAGCATTTTGTTATTATTTAAACTTTTGAACCTTAAACTTTGAACCTTTGAACCTTAAACTTTGAACTTTAAACTTTATTGTGCCAATTTATACGTTGCGTCAAGTTTTACTTTGATGTTGTCTTTTCCGTCTTTAAATCTTTTTTCTTGGTCTAAAATCCCATAATTGGAGGCTTCCACTACAAAATCAGTGTGCATTTTGAGGTTATTATTTTTAATGGTGATTGTAACAGGGATTTCTTCTTCTTTTTTTATTTTTTTCATTTGCAAAATACCTTTTACTTTTATCACTTGTGGATTTGGGTTATTATAATCTACAGGCGTAGAAAATTTGCCTTTAAATGAAATTTTTGGATATTTATTTGTTTCCAAATATTTATCTTTGATGTGTATTTCTGCCAAACCATTGTCAAAATGTAGATTTTCAGTAAAAAAATTAAAAAAAACGCTATCACTTTTTACTGCATCTTTGAGATGTATGGTAGAATTTGCATTTTTTAGTTTTGCGGTAGTGGCTTGTGGTTTTATGTCAAAAAAAAGTTCTACTTTTCCGTGATTGGTTTGATAGATTTCGTTTTGGTACAAAAAAACAAAACTACACAAAAAAACACTCAAAAAAGCACTTAAAAACAAGCATTTTGAGGTATTTTTTGATAAAAATATAGGTAAAAATTCCTTCATTTAAAAATTAAAAAAGTTTTTTCAAATTAAAATAATAGCAAATAAAATTGATTTTTTACAAAAGTAAAAATGATTTTTTGAAAAAAGACTTTTTTTTGTGATTATCTCATAATTTTTTTAGTAGTATTCCATCATTATAAAATCCTCTTTTTGGGATTTAGAGGCTTTTTATTATCTCATTAAACTTTTCATTAGGCTCAAAACCCAATTCATCTTTTGCGTATTCAGGTTTTAATCTTGTAATAAAATACGCTTTTACTTTTCCAATATTTTTTGCTTCAATTTCTGCTCTATAATCTCCCTCAAAATAATCTTTTACGATTTCAAAAGTTTGTTCTGTAACATTTACTTTTCCAACTTCTCCCCCACTTTCCATTCTACTTGCTAAATTAACAGTATTTCCCCAAATATCATACGCAAATTTTGTTTTGCCAATCACACCAGCCACCGCATCTCCTGTATGCAAACCTAAACGCACTTGCCAAAAATCAGGATTTTTTTTGCGTTCTTCATTCATCCAATTTTGAATGTTTAATGCAGTCAAAACCACATCAAAAGGGTGTGTTTTGTTAGCATTTGGCAAACCACCACAAGCCATATAACAGTCGCCAATGGTTTTGATGCGTTCCAAACCAAAACGAGTGCTAATTTCGTCCATTTTGGAGAAAGTGGTATCAAGTTCTGCAATCAATGCCTGTGGGCTTATTTTGGTGGCGAGTGCTGAAAAACCTTTTACATCAGCAAATAAAACGGTTACGCTTTCAAAATAACGCACATCTGTTTTTCCTGTTTCTTTGAGTTCGTGAGCAACTTCTTGGGGCAAAATATTTAGGAGGAGTTTGTCAGATTTTTGGCGTTCTATTTCTACAGCGTTTAATGTGGTGTTTAGTTCTTCGTTCATTTGCAATATTTCTTCTTTTTGTTCTGCGATGGCTTCTTTTGCTTTTATTTCTTTTTGGCGACTTTTAAAAATAAAAAACGCAAAAACTGCCACAGACAAAAGTCCAACCACAACCAAATAATTGATATATTGCTGAAATTCTTTTGCTTCTTTTTGTTTCAAAACTTCGGTTTCTCTTGCTTGTGCTTCTGCTTTGAGTTGTAAGCCTTTTGCTTTAAAATTATCTGCTTCTAATTGATTTTTTTGAGCCAAAGAACGCAGACTATCCTGTTTGCGTTGGTCTTTTTCGTGTAAAGCAAGGTTTAAAAGTCGGTCTGCTTCTGCTTGTTTTTCAAGGGCTAAATTTGCATTTTTTTGTCTTTCTGCCTCAATATTTTGCAATTTTAAATCTTTTTCCAAAGCTTCTTTTTCTTTTTGGGCTAATTCTTTGTTTTTGTTTAAAATTTCTATTTCTGATTGTTTTTGAATATTTGCTATTTTCTTTGTGTTATCAACACCAAACAAAGAATCATTCATCAGTTTATGAAGTTCGTAATATTCAAGAGCTTTTTCATAATTTTTATTAAGTTTATAACTTTTATAAAGCGTGTTACTAATTCGCCCTATCTGCAAAGGCATTTTCATTTCACTAACTATTTGAAGGCTTTTTTGAGCATATTCTATGCTTTTTTCATAATTTTTTTGGTTTTGTGCAACCTCCGCAAGTCCATTTAAGGAATACGAAATACCATATTTATCTTTTTCTTTCTCTGCTATTTTTAGGCTTTTTTCATAAAAATCAGTTGCTAATGGATAATTTTTTTGCTTATTGTGAAGTCTTGCAATATTATTTAGGCTATAAGCTACCATTTTTTTATCTCCTGCTTCTTCTGCTAATTTGATTGTTTTTTCAAAATAAGTTAATGCCAAATCTTGTTTATTTTGGTCAAAATAAATGCAACCAATGGCATTGAGGCAATATGGAATATCATCTTTGTAGTTATTTTCTTCCAACAATTTTAGATATTTTTGGTAATTTTCCAACGACAAATCCAATTCTCCCTGATTGTATTGTATATGCCCAATATTCGCCAAAATCCGCATATTTGTTGATTTGTCATTCCTACTATCAGCAATTTTTTTTGCTTTGAAATAATATTCCAAAGCCATTGGAAAATTGCCTTGTGCGTCATACGTTGAACCTATATCAGCAAATGTGATAGACAATTTATTTTTTTCTCCTAACTCTTCTATAATTTTTAGTTCTTTAAATTGGCTTTCCAAAGCTGATGTATAATTATTTTGTTGATAATAAATATGACTTATGTAATACAAACATTCTAATATGCCTGATTTATCATTTTTCTTTTCACATAATTTTAGGCATTTTTGATAATTTTCTAATGCTGGGGAATAATCATTTTGATTTAGATAAAGCCTCCCTATATTTTTCAAACAGTTTTCTGTATTTTTATTAAACTTTAATTTCTCAAAAATGGGCAATGCTTTTTCGTAATATAAAATTGCTTCTTTATAATTTTTTTTTAATTGATTACCCAAGCCCATACAATAATAAGCATTTGCTTTTCCTTTCTCAAAATCAATTTTTTCACTTATTTCTAATACTTTTTCTGCTATTGAGATACAAGTGTCAGGTTTATCATTTCTGTATTCAGACGCAATGTAAGTAAGCGTTAAAATCCTTGTAGTATCGTGTTTGGCATTTTTATAAACGTTTTGAAGGCTGTCCAATTTTTTTTTATTTTGGGAAAATGTTTTTTGAGAAATAAAAAAAGCAAGAAAAAGGAAAAAGTATTTCATACAAGAGATAAATTTTAAAAAATTTTTTAATATTCAAATGTATAAAACATATTTGAGTTTTTAATAAAAAAAGACCATTTTAAACAAATTTTATTTTGCTTAAAATGGTCTTTTTTTGCGACAATTATATAAAAAATTATTTATCAATCAATTTAATTTCCGCAGATATTTTTTCAGCTTTTTCTTTTTGACCAAGATTATAATAAATATTGCTCAAAGCACCCAAAATTTGGAGGTCTTTTGGTTTTAATATATTAGCTTTTTCAAACAAAGGCAAAGCAGTCATCATTTCTTTTTTGAATGATTCATAAGTTTCTTTTGCACCTTTGGTTTTATTAAGCGTAGTAACGCTCATATCATCAGGAAGTTGTTTGCGTAAGGCAATTGCTTTGTTGTAATACAAAACTGCTGAATTGAAATAAGGCTCATACGAATTAGGATTAGCTTTTGTAGCTTTGTCATAAATCGCAAGTGCTTGGTCTATTTTGCCATCAGTTTCATACGCAGAACCCAATGCAAGCGAAAGATTGATATCAGCAGGATTTTTTGCAGTAAGTTCTTCCAATGCTTTTACAGCTTCTTGTGGTTTATTATCTCTTTTGTAGCTTTCTACAAGCACTTGTTGAAGGTATTTTTGAGCAGGAAATTCTTCCAAACCAGCTTTTGAAAGTTCAGCAGATTTTGCATAATTTTTATCTTCTGCAAAGTACATATTTACAAGCGATTCCCAATAATTATCTTTTTTGATTTTAGCATTTTCAGTTTTTTGTTTTGCATTAAAAGCCTCAAAATCTTTCACAGGGATTTTTACCACTTTTTCACAATATTCTTTAAATTTTGCATTGTCTTTTGCTTCTATTGCCATAGAAGTTGCATACACAATGGTATTGATTTCAGAAGGTTTGCTATCATACGCAGCAGCAAATGCTTTCATTGCACCTTTTTTATCATCTTTGTTGTGGCATTGTACCGCTACATTGTAAGCCTGTTCATACACTTTACCTTTTGCTTCTGCAAGTTCTTTTGCCCAACGTTCTTTTACTTTACCTTTCGCATTTGGTTTTTTATCAAATTCTTCTGCTTTTTTGAGTGCTTCCATTGTTTTTTCAAGAGGGTCATTATCCAATTTAAAAAACACACCTGTTTGGTCAGATGCCATAGCACCATAAATAAGTGCTTTGTAATACCACGCTTTTGGGTCTTCTTTGTTAGTTTCTTTGAGCATTGCCTTGTCAATTTCGGTTTTGGCATCAGCTACTTTGCCCATATCAAGCGAAAGTTTGGCTGCGTCAAGTTGTGCAAAAACACTATTAGCAAAGAGCATTGCCCATACAAATAATATGGCGGTAGAAATACGTAAATTCATCTTTGTTTGTTTTTTTCTTTTTTTAAAATTAATAAAAAATTTGAAATTTAACTTAAAACGTTTTTTTGCAAAATTCTGTAATTTTTTTCTAAAAAAAAACTCAAATTTTGTGTTAATGTTGCGTTAAGTTTTTTTCCAAAAAAATTATTGGTCTTAAGGTTTAAGAATAGAGTTCTTTAAATAAAAACATTTTAGAACACGGATTTTACGGATTAACACCGATTTTCACGGATTTTTTTCTTTTTTTGTGAAATTTTGATGTTTTTATTAATTTTTAGACTTCAATTTAAAAACCCTAATAAAGGAAAGACATTAGTACAAAAACACAAAACAACCAAAATACAACAAAATATTATTGGCTGTTTCATTCCTAATTCTTAATTCTCAATTCCTAATTATTCACTTCTTTGCTCACAAACGAAATTCTATCATATTCGTCCATTTGTACCTCAATTTGAGCATTAGGCAGAAATTTTCCTGCAAGAATTTGCTTGGAAAGTTCGTTTAGGATTTTATTTTGCATAACCCTTTTGAGCGGTCTTGCCCCAAATTGTATATCATAGCCTATTTCACCCAATACATCAAGCACTTTGTCAGACGCAATGAGCGAAAAACCTGCATCTTCCATACGCTCTTGAATTTGTGCAAATTGAATTTCTACCACCCTACGCATATCTTTTTTGGTAAGTGGTTTGAACATTAAGATTTCATCAAGTCTGTTCAAAAATTCAGGTCTTAATGTGTGTTTTAATAAATCAAAAATCTGTCCTTTGGTTTCTTCTAATACATCAAATTCATTTTCAGGCGTAATATTTTCAAAATTGTGTTGAATAATATCTGACCCAAGATTTGAGGTCATTATGATAATTGTATTTTTAAAATTAGCAACACGTCCTTTGCTATCTGTCAATCTTCCATCATCTAACACCTGTAAAAGTAGGTTAAAAGCATCAGGGTGAGCTTTTTCTATTTCGTCAAGCAATACCACAGAATAAGGTCTGCGTCTGATACTTTCGGTAAGTTGCCCACCTTCGTCATAACCCACATAACCAGGAGGTGCGCCAATAAGGCGAGTAACAGAGGCAGATTGTTGATATTCTGACATATCCAACCTAAGCATTGCATTTTCGTCATTAAACAAATATTCTGCAAGTGCTTTGGCGAGTTCGGTTTTTCCTACGCCTGTACTCCCCAAAAATATAAACGAACCAATAGGACGTTTTGGGTCTTGTAATCCTGCTCTACTTCTGCGAACTGCATCAGCAAGTGCTTTTATGGCACCATTTTGTCCTGCAACTCTTTTAGAAAGTTCTTTTTCCAAATACAATAATTTTTCTCTATCACTTTGCAAAAGTTTTGTAACAGGCACACCTGTCCATTTTGCAACCACTTCCGAAATATCTTCAACGGTTACTTCTTCTTTTAATAAAGCGTTTCCTTGTTGGTCATCAACGAGTTGCTGGTAATGTGCCAAATTTCGTTCTGCTTCTTGGATTTTGCCATAACGCAATTCTGCTACTTTGCCATAATCGCCTTGACGTTCAGCTTGTTCAGCTTCAAGTTTATAATGTTCAATATTTTCTTTTTCTTTTTGGAGATTAAGAATAAGGTCTTTTTCGGATTGCCATTTTACCTTAATTTCATCTCTTTTTTCAGAAAGTTCTGCAATTTCTTGGGTTAAAATTTTTTCTTTTTCGGTGTCATTTTCCCTGCGGATTGCTTCCCTTGCGATTTCTTTTTGCATAATTTTGCGATTGAGTTGGTCTAATTCTTGGGGCATAGAATCCAATTCAATACGCAATTTTGCTGCAGCTTCATCAATCAAATCAATAGCTTTGTCAGGCAAAAATCTATCTGTAATATAACGTGTGGAAAGTTCAACTGCTGAAATAATGGCATCATCTTTTATCCTTACTCCGTGATGCAATTCGTATTTTTCTTTAAGACCTCTTAATATCGCAATAGCAGACTGTTCGTCAGGTTCGCCCACCATAATCGTCTGAAATCTACGCTCTAATGCCTTGTCTTGTTCTATGTATTTTTGGTATTCTTTCAAGGTAGTTGCACCTATTGCGTGCAGTTCGCCACGAGCCAAAGCAGGTTTTAATAAATTCGCAGCGTCCATTGCACCCTCCCCTGTTGTGCCTGCACCTATAAGCGTGTGAATTTCATCAATAAACAAAATAATTTCACCGTCAGCATCTATAACTTCCTGAATAACTGCTTTTAGCCTTTCCTCAAATTCGCCTTTGTATTTTGCACCAGCCACCAAAAGCCCCATATCAAGCGAAACAAGGGTTTTTGTTTTAAGATTTTCAGGAACATCACCCTCTATAATTCTTTGAGCAAGCCCTTCCGCAATAGCAGTTTTTCCAACGCCAGCCTCACCAATAAGGATAGGATTGTTTTTTGTTCTGCGTGAAAGAATTTGAAGAAGCCTTCTAATTTCGTCTTCACGTCCAATAACAGGGTCAAGTTTGCCTTGTTGAGCAAGTTTATTAAGATTTTTTGAGTATCTTTCTAATGCTTTATATCGTCCTTCTGCGGTGCTTGTTTGTGCTTTTCTGCCACCTCTCAGGAGTTCTATTGCTTGAATAATTGATTTTCCATCAGCTCCAAAATCTTTTAGTGCATTTGCGACAGCGTCTTGTCCTTGTGCCAATCCATAAAAAATATGTTCCAAAGCTATCACTTCATCACCCATTTTTTCAGCAAGTTTTAAAGCACGTTGAAAAGCATTTGCTAAATCATTGCTAAAATACATTTGCGAAGCATTTACGGTGTTGGCGGTTGATTTATTTTTTAAAATTTCAGCGATTTTATTGTCCAAAGTTGGCTTATGAACATTTAATTTTCTAAGTAAAAATGCTGATAAATTGGCATCTGTCAGCATAAATGCTTTCAACAAATGCACCGTATCAATAATTTGGTGTTGTTCTCCAAAAGCAATTTCACTTGCTTTTTCTATGGCATTTTGTGCTTTTAGCGTATATTGGTCAAAGTTCATTTGTGTTCAAGGTTTAAGGTTCAAAGTTTAAGGTTCAAAAGTTCAAGGTTCAAAAAGTTCAAGGTTCAAAAAGTTCAAGGTTCAAAAAGTTCAAGGTTCAAAAGTTCAAGGTTCAAAAGTTCAAGGTTCAAAAAGTTCAAGGTTCAAAAGTTCAAGGTTCAAAAAGTTCAAGGTTCAAAAAGTTCAAGGTTCAAAAAGTTCAAGGTTCAAAAAGTTCAAGGTTCAAAAGTCATTCCTGACTACTTTTTACTGATTCCTGACTACTTTTTACTGATTCCTGACTACTTTTTACTGATTCCTGACTACTTTTTACTGATTCCTGACTACTGATTACTTTCTAATTTCAAACCATTTTACAATTTATTTGTTTTTTTTTATTTTTAATGGAAAAATAAGCAAAAAAGTCATATTATTTTTAAATTATTTTAAAAAATTCAAGAAAATACTTTTTATTTTAAAAAAAAAGGACAATTTGACAGAAATTTAAAATTGAATATCAAAAAAAAACCAAAAAATCATTTACATAAACACTTTTTTTTGCATTTACAAAAACAAATAAAATTCAAAAATATTTCTTATAAAAAAAATACATTTCTTAATAAATTTTCTAATTTTTTAAACATTTTTTTTGTAAAATATTTTTTTTGTAAAAAAAATTAACATAAAAAAGTATCAAAAATTTTTATCTCTGCATTTTTATTTGTTGTTTTGCGAAAAGTAAGCCCCCTAACCCCCAAAGGGGGAACATATTTTAAAAAAATCTTTAACCTAAAAGAGAATTTTTTTAATAAAACTATTCATAAACTCCCCCTTTGGGGGTTGGGGGGCTTCCATTTTCCAATGTCAAAAAATTTAGTTATCGTTGAGTCGCCTGCTAAGGCAAAAACCATAGAAAAATATCTTGGTGCGGATTTCACCGTAAAATCCAGCTTTGGACACGTGAGAGATTTGCCCAAAAGCAATGATGCCATTGATATTCAAAATAATTTTAAACCAAATTATGAAATAACCGAAGACAAAAAAAAGGTTATCAAAGACCTTTTAGAAATTGTGAAAAAAGTAGATACCGTTTGGCTCGCAAGTGATGATGACCGTGAGGGTGAGGCAATTTCTTGGCATTTGTACGAAGCATTGGGTTTGGCAAAAAAAGACACAAAACGCATTGTTTTTAGGGAAATTACCAAAAATGCAATTCTAAAAGCTATCCAAAATCCTCGTAACATTGATATTGACCTCGTAAATGCCCAACAAGCTCGCAGGGTGTTGGATAGGTTGGTAGGTTTTGAAATATCACCTGTTTTGTGGAAAAAGGTAAAATCAGGACTTTCTGCGGGCAGGGTGCAATCCGTAGCTATGCGTATGATAGTGGAAAGGGAACGAGAAATTGCGAAATTTGATGCAAAAGGCACTTTTAAAATTAGTGCAGATTTTTTATTAGAAAAAAATAAAAAACTGAATGCAGAACTTTCCAAAAATTTTGAATTGGAAAATCAAGCATTGGATTTTTTGCAAAAATGCGTAGGAGCAGAATTTTATATCAAAAACCTTGAAACAAAACCTGCCAAAAAATCGCCCTCTGCACCTTTTACCACCTCTACACTCCAACAAGAAGCCTCCCGAAAACTTTATTTTTCGGTTGCCCAAACAATGAGCGTAGCCCAAAAACTCTATGAAGCAGGACACATTACTTATATGCGTACTGATTCCACAAATTTATCACAGGAAGCCATAGAAAATGCCTCACAAGAGATTGTAAGCCAATTTGGAAAAGAATATTTACATAGTCGCACTTATAAATCGCAAAGCGAAAACGCACAAGAGGCACACGAAGCCATTAGACCAACGGATTTTGGCAAAAATCAGGTTACAGGTGATAGAAATGAACAGCGCCTTTATGATTTGATTTGGAAACGTGCCATTGCCTCACAAATGTCTGACGCACAACTTGAACGCACAACCGCAACCGTAGGCATTGCTCCAACATTATATAACCAACAAAACCCTTCTAAACTTGCCAATTTGCAGGATTTGGTTGCAAAAGGTGAGGTAATTCGTTTTGATGGTTTTCTCAAAGTTTATTTGGAATCCAAAGACGACCAAGACGAAGAAGACGAAAATACAAAAATGCTCCCTCCTTTGACCATTGGACAAGAGTTAAATCTCGCTCAAATGCGTGCAACTGAACGTTTTTCTCGTCCTTCGCCACGTTATACAGAGGCAAGTCTTGTGAAAGAATTGGAGGAACAAGGCATTGGTCGCCCTTCTACTTATGCCCCAACCATTAGCACAATCCAACAACGTGGTTATGTGGTAAAAGAGGACAGAGAAGGCAAAAAACGTGATTATAAAGAACTTATTTTGGAAAAAAATAAAATTTCTGAAACCAAAAAAAATGAAAATTATGGTGCAGAAAAATCAAAACTTTTTCCAACTGACATAGCTGGTGTGGTAAATGATTTCTTAGTGGCACATTTTGATGATGTGGTGGATTATTCTTTCACTGCACAAGTTGAGAAAAAATTTGACCTTATCGCAGAAGGAAAACAGGATTGGGTAAAAATGATTAGCGAATTTTATAAAGGTTTTCACCAAAAAGTAATAGAAACTTCCCAAACTGCAGAACGTGCAACCGCCCAAAGCAAAAGAATATTAGGAAATCACCCCCAAAATGGCAAAGAAATTATTGTAACAATTGGGAAATTTGGGGCATATATTCAAATAGGCGAAAATCCTACTGACGAAAAATCAAAGGAAAAACCTCAACGTGCAAGTATTCGCAAAGACCAACGTATGGAAACCATCACTTTGGAAGAAGCCTTAGAATTGTTTAAATTACCAAGAGAAACAGGTGAATTTGAAGGAAAAATTATGAAAGTTGCCATTGGTCCCTTCGGTCCTTATGTTTCTCACGATAAGAAATTTTATTCACTTACCAAAGAAGATGACCCTTACAGCGTAGGAAATGCACGTTGTATTGAAATTATTGAGGCTAAAAGGCTTGCTGATAGCCAAAAAATGATTCATAATTTTAATGAAAACGTACAGGTGCTTAATGGGCGTTATGGTGCTTATATAAAATATGGCGACCAAAACGTAAAAATCCCAAAAGACATCAATCCGCAAGACCTTACGCTTGACAAATGCACCGAACTTGCACAAGCCCAAAGCACCGCCCCAAAAACTACCCCTAAAAAAGGAGGATGGAAGAAAAAATGATGAATGGTAAATGTTGAATGGTAAATGAAACAGCCAAAATGCAAGTTCAAAGTTAAAAAAATGGTCTGCACCGTAGTTTATGAAGGTCTGACCATTTTTTTTATTATTTTTGTGTTTTAAAAAAACATTTTTTAATTAAAAATTTATGGCAAAAAAAACAAAAAAAGAGAAGGAAGAAGAAGAAAGAAATAATTTTTTTGATAAGATTTTCAAAGAAAATATCACAGAAATTTTCCTTCCTTTTGTAAATCAACTTCTTGGGCTTGAAATTAAATTTGAAAACCTCAAAGAAATCACTGAAAGCCTCCACACAACCATTGAACGAAAACCTGATTTTTTGAGGAAAATTGTAGGAGGCGATTTTTCTGCGTTGTTGCAAATTGAATTTCAGACAAAAAATGATATCAAGATGCACTTTAGAATGTTGGAATATTGTTCAATGTTAATGAAAAAACACAATTTGCCTGTTTATCAAGTTGTGATTTACATTGGTGATGAAAAAATGAGTATGAAAGAGGAAATCAAAGAACACAACATTAGTTTTGAATATGATGTAATTTCTTTGCAAGATGAATCTTACAAGCATTTTCTTGAATCAGATGAGCCAGAAATGGCAATTTTAGCAATTTTGGCGGATTTTGAACAAGAAAAACCTGAAAATATCATCACTTCCATTATTCAAAAATTGAAAACAATAAGCGAAAAAAATCCACGTTTTAAGGATAAACCTGCTTATGATAAATATTTTAGGCAACTTTCCATTCTCTCAAAAATTCGTGATTTACAACCTTTAACCCAA
>JAAFIN010000154.1 GCA_013297825.1 Cytophagales bacterium | reverse complement strand
TATTGGAGCTGACTTTTCAGAAGAAGAAATCCAAAGTGGACTTGAATTTGTGAGGGAAAAAGACCTTAAAAATTACAAAAAATACAACGAAAAATTTTAAAAATTATCTAAAATTCTGAACAGCCCACCCAAAAGGCTACTATGTTTAAAATTAAATTTTTTTGAAAAAAAGTATATTATTCAAAAATAAAATTAAATTTGGTTTAATTTTTCTTTGATACAATCCATCAAAGAATTTGGGCATTTTTTAGCAATTTTATTTTTCAGTGCTTCTCGAAGCGTTTTGTCTGTTTCATAACAATCCAAACAATGCGTACACGTTTCCAAGTGTGATTTTACATACGCCATATCTTCTTGTGATGCTTCTTTGTCAAGCACCAATTCTAAGGCTTCCAAACAATGCTGACATTCTTTGCAAAGTGTTTTTTCTGAATTATTTTCTTGTTGGGAAGATGAGGTTTTGGAGAGTTCCATAGGAATTAAGAATTAGGAATTAGGAATTAAGAATGAAGCCCCCTAACCCCCAAAGGGGGAATTAAACAGCCAAATATAATTAAAAGATTTAAAGTTGTTTTTGTTTCTAACACACTTTATTATAAAATAATTTCAAAAAAGCGAGCTAATTTCAACTTTGTTGCAAAAAGATTTATTTTTTATTTTTCTTTTTATTTGTTTTTGCTATTTTAAGCGTTTCTTTTTCAGTATTAGCTTCTAATTCTTTGTTTTCTGCCTCTTTTTTTTCTAATTCTTGTTGTTCCTTTTCAGCCATTAGTTTTTTTGCAACTTCCAAAAATACTTTTTTGGCTTGTGGATTGATTTTTGGTACTTCTTCGTTCATATTTCTTTATTTTTTTAAGTCTTTATTCTTTAAGTTTTTATTTTTTTAGATTTTTATGAAATTTATAATCACAATGATATTTTTATCAAGTTTTTCTTTTGTTTTTACGTCAGAATCTTATATTTATTTTCCCAACAAAAAAAATAACGAAATAGTTACCAAACAACAAAAAATTGAAGATTTTTGGAAAAAAACCAAAGAAATTCCCATAAATTTTACCCCAAAACAAATCGCAAAAACACGCACAGGCAACTTATATGTAAGCGACAAAAAAGGAAATGTTTTTTTCTTTGATATGCAAAATTTGGATAAAATGCAAAGCCAAAATGTGATTTATACGCCTGAAAAAATTGCCCAAATTTCGCAAATTGATGCTTGGCAAACGCAGGAAATTATGCTTTTTTATATGGATTACCAAGAATTTCATCTTTTGGATAGATTTCTAAAACCTATCGCAAAACGTGAATTGCCCAAGCAATTTGTGGAATATGCCACCGCTTCCACGCCTGCGAGTGATGGCAATATTTGGGTATGGGACAGTGCGAGCAATAGCCTCAAAAAAATAAATCCTGCACAAGAACAATTATTTTCTCAAACCAATCTTGCGACTATTTTGCCTCAATTAGAAGAAATCAATATAAATTTTATGAGAGAATACCAATATCAGGTATTTTTGACATTTTTGGAAGAAAAAAATGAACTAAAAAAAATATTTATTTTTGATTTATTTGGTAATTATAAAAAAATTATTGACCTAAATGTGCTTTTTCCTGATATAAAATATTTTACAAATTTGGATTTTTGGGACAATGAATTTTATACTTTTTTTGAAAATAAATTGTATTTTATAGATATTTATACCCAAAAATATCGCATAATTTCACTTCCAAATGAAAATAACGTATTATTTTGGACAAAAATTGAAGAAATTTTATTGGAAGATAAGACTAAAAAAATAGAAACTAAAAAAATAGAAACCAAAAAAATAGAAAAATGGATAGGATTTACTGCAAATAAAATGTTGGTGTATGAACTTAATAAAGAATGAACAAATCACAAGTTGGGTAATTTAAAAAAAATCCGTGAAAACCTGTGTTAATCCGTAAAATCTGTGTTCCAAAAAAATTATAAAAAATTCAATTTTGACTGAAAATACGTTTGCAACAAAATCAACATTTTTCCAACGTCAGGAACTCTGATGCGTGTTTGTTGGATTTTGTCAGGAGCAACATTTTTGATTTTTTTGAAAAGCCTCAAATAATATTTATAAGCCAAATAAACGCCCCATTTTGCACCATTGGGCAATTTTTGAATACCCAAATACGCATCATCAAAATCTTTTTGAATATCTTTTTCAATTTCTAATTTTGCATTTTTATCAAATTTTGTAAAATCAACCGAAGGAAAATAAGTACGTCCTCTTTCTTGGTAATCACTTTTTAAATCTCTCAAAAAATTTACTTTTTGAAATGCAGCCCCCAAACTTTTGGCAGAAGGCAAAAGTTCATCATATTGTGTAGCATTTCCTTCACAAAAAATTCTTAAACACATCAATCCAACCACCTCAGCAGAGCCATAAATGTATTTTTCGTAGCCTTTTTGGTCATATTCAGTTTCGTACAAATCCATTTCCATACTATATAAAAATGCTTCTATCAATTCCAAATCAATTTTATATTGATTGACCACACTTTGAAAACAATGCAACACAGGATTAAGGCTGATTTTTTCCTCAATGGCTTTGTAAGTATCTGCTTTAAAACGCTGTAAAAGGCTTTTTTTATCAAAATTATGAAATGTATCCACAATCTCATCAGCATATCGCACAAAACCATAAATGGCGTAAATAGGTAAATGAAATTTTTTGTCAAGGGTTTTGATGCCAAGCGTGAAAGATGTGCTGTAATATTGCGTAATCAGTTTGCTACAAGCGAAAGTTGTGGTATCGTAAAGTTCCATAAGACGTTTTTTAAGACGTTTTTTTAAGACGTTTTTTTTAAGCTAAAAAAATTTTTTTTTGAAAGTAAAAGTTTTAATCAATTTAGTGTTATTTTTTTTAAAGTTAATAAAAAAAACTATTAAAAGAAAAAAAGGTTTATTTTTTTAATGATTTTATTTTTTAGGTACTTTGAAATTTCCGTTGCAAAATATGTTTATCTTTATTTTATATATTCAATCAACAATTTTATCAAAAAATAGCATAAGGCTTCCTAAGTTTTAAAAAATGGGTAAGTCTTATATTTTTCTAAAAACCCATTACACTTACTTTTCGTTCTTCTTGGTCTGATTTTTTACCTGAAAAATATTGTCCGTGTGATTTTATAAGAATTTTATTTGGTTCAATGCCATTTTTTACCAAAAAATCTTTTACACTTTGTACACGTTTTTGTGAAAGTTCATAATTTTGTTTTGGTGTGCCTATTTTATCTGTAAAACCTTCAATTACCAAATATTCGTAATTTTTTGTTTCTGTTTTTTCAGTATTTTTCAGCATTTTTCCTAATGTTTCAATGCTTTTTTTGGTAAGTTCATATTTATTTAATTCAAAAAAAACATCATTTTGAACATTTGGCTTTTTTTGGTGATGTTGTGCAACCATTTTAGCTTTTGGATTTCCTATTAAAAAACCAATAATAAAATTTTCTTTGGGTAAAAGCGTTTTTTTGTCCCATTTTAAATGCAATGCAACATCATCAGTAAAAATAACAGGTTTTTGCAAAATATCATATTCTGCTTGGTGCAGATGTTGCCACATTCCTACGTAAGCCTCAGCAGGTTTTTGGTATTTTTTTTCAAAAAATTCATTAAAAATTAGTGCAATGTTTTCTTCTTCTTCCAAATTATTTTTAGCAAGCACAATGTTTTTTTCTGTATTATTTAATAAAAATTTCTCATTAAACAAAATTTCTTTTTCTCCAAAAAAAACCTTTGCATTGTCTTTTTCTTGCATCATCACATCAAACATTTGAGCAAAATAAATATCTTTGGAATGTGTAGATTTATTCTTAAATGTGTATTCTACCAAATAATATTGTCCAAAATCATTGTTTTTTGCTTCTTCAAAGTTTTCTTTATTTTCTTTATTTTTTAAACTTTCTTTTGCTTTTTTCTTTTGCATTGGTACAAGTTTCTGTATAATTTCAACGCCTTCAAATTCATAAATTACCTGTGTTTTGGGCGAACCTTTTTGTGTTTGGGTGGATAAATGTCCCGCCAAATAATGATAATTTTTGCCTAAATGCTCATAATTGGACGCTGATTTTTCGTTAATTTTTAACACAAAATGCGAAGTAGAAAATTGAAAAGGAAACCCAAAAGTAACGTTTTGTTGCATTGAATTTTGATTGATATTTCGTGTATTAACATTTCCTAACGTAAATCTTCCATCAAGTTTTTTATCCAATTCTTTTGATTTTTTATTTGGAAAACCTGAATTTTCACCTTTATTATCTCCCCCTTTTGGGTCTTTTTCCTCCCCCTTTGGGGGCTGGGGGGCTTTGTTTTTTAATTTTGGCTTATCTCCTTGTGGCAACACGGTCAAAAAATCATCTTTTAATTCTATTTCTTTGCCCTGCAACATCAGGCGAAGTGTATAGGTTTGGCTTTTGGTTGGATTTACATTTACAAAACCTTTATTTTGAAATTTTTGCTTAAAACCAGAAATAAAAATCTCTGCTTTTATAGGATTTTTGGTTTCCCAAACGAGTTTTGCGGTGTCGCCCACATAAATTGTGTCAGGCACAACCCTAAAATTAGTTTCTATTTTTTCCAAAGGTTTTGTATTTTGCATTTTTAAGGTGTCCAAATCCAAAACACCATAATAAGTCGCAAAAAAATGCTTTTGAAAAGGTTTTGCTTCGCGTTCTTTCCATTTCAAAATCAACGCACTATCGTCATATTCTATATTTTTGTCGTTTGGGTCAGCGTAAGCCCAACGCATTGTTTTGTAAAATTGCCAACGACCAATCAACACTTCGTCAGGCTTGGTAGCTTGTTTTTCTTGCAAAACAAATGCACCTGTAATATCTTTGTGTCTTTTATCACTTTTGAATACCAAAACTACTTCTGGCGTATCTTTATCTTTGTAAAGTCGTTCTTTTTTTTGCGACCCAAAAGAAAACAAAGAAAGTATTTTTTCTAAAAAATTTTTACCTTTTCTAATATTATCAAAATCACAAGTTTGCATAATACAAGCATCATTATCTGCAATTTGGGTATCAAAAAGCATCAACATTGCAAGCCTTTTTTTTGTTTTATCTTGATAATCAAGGTTTTCAATTTCATATTCCACACGATAATATTGTGGAAGTGCTTTTTTTTGCAATTCATCTAAATATCTATCTACAGGAATAAGTTTTTGAATAATCCTAAAACCTTCAAAGGTAAATGTAATATGTGAGGCAGGAATTCCCTGAATAAAATAGCTTTTTAAATCACCTTTGAGATATGTAATATTTTTTAAATATGGGCGATTTGTTGCGAGTTTATTGTTGATATTGATGATAAAATGCGAGGTAGAATATGGATAAGGATAACCATACATCAACCTAAAATTACGTGTTCCTAAGGTAAATCTGCCATCACTGTTGGGGGTGATGATGGTATCCAACATAGTTTTTGTTTGAGAAAATACACAATTCCCCAAAAACAAAAAGAACAAACATTTTAAAAAAAATATTTTTAGAAAATTCATAAGGAATAAAATCAAATTTGTAATTTTTTCAAAAAAATGGTCAGACCTTCGTAAACTACGGTGCAGACCATTTTTTAGAGCCTTAAACAAAAAAAAATTGGCTGTTCCATTCATAATTCATAATTTATAATTCATAATTACCTAAATTTTCTTTATTTTTTCTGCAAATTGTTCTTGAATTGTTTTTTGGGCGTATGGCATTGTAGAAGTGATATTACTATGTCCAGCAAATTGTTGGGCATCTTCAATACCAAGTTCATTTTTGACCCATTGGATAGCACTGTGTCTGCAACTATGCGGACTAAGGCGAAGGGGCATATTAGGTGTCCAAAAGCCTATTTCTTCAGTATATTGCCTAAATTTTTTCCAAATATATCCATAATTCACTGCAAAAAGATATTCATTTGGATTCAAATTTGTGTTATTTTTAAAAAAATTCATTAAAATTTCATTCAAATTTTGGGTAATGGGATAAGGTTTTTTGGTATTTTTTCCCTTTCTCAAAAGCCACATTTGCCCTTTTTCCATATCAATATCCTGTAACATAAGTCGCCTAACTTCTATGGTACGCAATCCACCCCAAAGCATAGTTGCAAAGAGCGTTTTATCGTACAAATCGGTAATATGCACCAATAAAACATCAATTTGTTCAGGTGTAAGACTTTCTTTGTAATATTGTGAATGGTCTATTTTTTCGCTTTTTATTTTGCAAATACGAGCAAGTTCTTGGACATTTTCTGCAGAAATATTTAGTTTTTCTGCATTGATGATTGCCCAATTTGCCAAAGTTTTAATACAGGAAAGATAATTATTCGTGGTAAAAGGCGAAATTTCTCTTTCTATCATATCATTTTTAAAATTTTTGATGGTGTCAGCACTAAATTGAAGTTGTCCGTATTGTTTTTCACAAAAAATTTCGTATTGTTTCAACACATTTTCATATGTTTTGCGTGTTTGAGTACGCACATTAAAATCATATTCATTGAGAAATGCTTTCAAAAAATCACTTATCAAAGGCACATATTTTTGGGTATTTGGTAAAACCCTAAAAATTTCTTGTGTTACACACCATTTCAAAAATTTTCCTGCTTGTGATTTTGTAACTTTGTGCTTATCATTTCCCCACATTTGAAAAGTAATTACGTTTTTGAGGTTGGAAAATGGTGCAATCCACAAATCATATTGATTGTCCAAACAATACAAAGCGTAATTTTTTGCATTGGATTTTTCTGCAGGCGTGATTTTATTTTCGCTGTCGTATTTGTCTATCAAAGCGTCCAAAGGGAAACCTGTTTTTTTGGCAATGGAAGGAAACATTTTTTTTAATGGTGAATGTTGAATGGTAAATGGTGAATGAAACAGCCAAAGTCAGAAGCAGGATTATCAGAATTAAAGGATTATCAGGATTTTATTTTGTTATTGAATCTTGAACTTTGAACCTTAAACCTTGAATTTTAAACCTTAAACTTTAAACTATGAAAAAATACAAATTTGTTGGAAATTCAGAGTTATTACAATTTATTGACCCAAAATTAATGGGACATCACATAAAATCTACCAAAGATATTGAAAATTGGATTAAAATTAACCATCAAAAATTTGATTTTAATGTTGAAATAACTGCTACATTTGTCATAGATTTAGATTTTAATTTATTGATAAATGACCGTCATTCAGAGCATATTGTTTGTGCTAATGGAAAAGAAGTATTTTCAGCAGGAGAAATAACCTTTAAATTATTGAAAAATAAAACAATTATTATCAGCAAAATCACAAACCAATCCACAGGTTATTGCCCATCTTCTGCTTCGTGGGATGCTGTAAAAATTTCATTGGAAAAAACTGATATTTTATTTCCTGAATTTTTTACAACTTTTTTTGAATTTAGAATTTGTGAAAAATGCCATTGGATAAACGTGATAAAAGATGAATATTTTGTTTGCCTGAATGATAATTGCCAAAATGAATTACCAAAAAACGAAATTTAAACTTGTATTTATTCCTCCTTTGGGGGTTAGGGGGCTTTTTTCACAAACTCAAAAAATACGCATAAAGCGACATCAAAATCCCTGAACTTCCCAAGCCCAAACTCACATACCAAATGCGTGTACTGCGTGCTATGATAGAAATTGCGGACAAAATAATCGCAATTTGATAAAATGCTTCTGCCAAATCCAACCTTGCACCTACCAAATCCGCTTTTTCAGATTGTTTTTCAAAATCCTTTGCTTTTTTTTGAATTTCTTTTTTCTCTTTTTCATAACGCTTAATTTCACCATCAAATTTTGTAATTTGTTCGTTGATTTTTGCTTTATAAATAGGATTTATGTCAGGATTTTCGGTTTGAAGTTTGAGATTATCTCTTTGCACTTCATATAAATTCTGTTTAATGCTTTTTGATTGAAAATAACTCCAAGTGCTGTTTGCTTGTCCTCTTGATATCAATAAATCATCACCCATTGCATTAGAAAAAATCGTAGAAAGTGCCAAAGCAACCGCTATCAGCGAAGTAGTAAGTGCTACTGCACTCTCCAAAACACGTTTATTTTCAGGTTTTTCTTGGTTGTTTTGCATACTTTCATTTGCCAAAATACCAAGCCCCAATATGTCAGAAGGTTTTTGATGTCTTTTGCTCATGGTAAAATAAAATTATAAATAAAATATTTAATAATTGTTATAAAAAATCGTAAATTTGATAGTAAAAATACAAAAATATACCAAAAATATTTACTTTTTGCTTTAAAACTAATTTTTTTGAAAAAAAATTATCGTATTGTATAAATTAAAAAATTTAATATTTTGAATATTAAACAAAATTAAATTCTTTTTTTATTTTTATTAAAACAAAATAAAAAACAAAATATAACAAAAATCAATATAAAATTTTTCATCTTTTTTATTTAAAAATCCATTTTTTAATAAAGATTATGCACAAAAATTTTTTTTTATAAAAAAAACATAATAGTTTTGGAAAATCTTTGAAGCATAAAAACTTCAGGGTGATATTGAACTAAAAACTTGTACGCTTTTTAGATTTGTAGATTCGGTGATGGGTTGGCATTTTGCCAGCCTTTCATTTTTTAAGCAGGATTTAGAGGATTATAAGATTAGCAGGATTTTTGAGCAAGATTTTTAAGATTTAAGGATTAACAGGATTTTAAATTAAACCTTAAATTTTTGAACCTTGAACCTTAAACTTTGAACCTTAAACCTTAAACTTTTGAACCTTAAACTTTAAACCTTAAACTTTAAACCTTTGAATGGCTGACAATCACATTACTTATGGTATGAATTGCAACTCACAAGAGTTGGAGAATTTTATCGCACACATTATCAATACAAATGATATTCTTGAAGAAAAAGGGAAACGTAAAACGCCTCTTTGTATTTGGGGAACACACGGTATTGGTAAAACTGAAACAGTAGAAAATTTTGCTAAAAAAAATGGCTACAAATGGGTTTATATTGCTCCTGCACAATTTGAGGAAATGGGCGACTTGCTTGGTATGCCTCGTATCAATGCAGATGGAGAGCAATCCACGACTGAATTTAGCCCACCAAGTTGGGTGCCAACTACTGAAGAAAAAGGAATTCTGTTAATAGATGACGTAAATAGAGCTGATGACCGCATACTAAGGGGTGTGATGCAATTATTACAGAATTATGAACTTATAAGCTGGAAATTGCCTAAAAAATGGCATATTATTTTGACTGCTAATCCTGACGGTGGTGATTATTCGGTTACGCCAATGGATTTTGCGATGATAACTCGTATGATTCATATTACGCTGACTTTTGATGTAAAAAGTTGGGCGAAATGGGCAAGCCAAAACCAAATAGATGAGCGTGGTATTCATTTTGTACTCACAAACCCTGAACTTATTGGCGGAGAACGCACTACGCCACGTACTTTGGTACAATTTTTTGAAAATATTGCACACATTGAAAATCTCAAAGAAAATATTGGGCTTGTAAAAATGTTGGGTGATGGTTGTTTGGACATCAATACTGCTGACGCATTTGTGGCGTATGTAAATCAAGATTTGAATAAATTAATTACACCAGAGGAAATTCTTTTTACAAAGGATTTTGACAATGAAGTGTATGCACGCATCAAAGAATTTTTTGAGCAAAGCACCAAACGCGCAGATATTCTTTCGGTAATGTGTACAAGGCTTGTGAATTTTTTGGATAATTATAAAGAAAAATTCTCAAAACAAACTTTGGAAAATCTAAAAAAATTCTTAAAAATTGACTTTTTTCCAAATGATATTCGCCTTATTACCGCCCAACAACTTGCACAGGTACAAAATAAAACCATCAAAGATGAAATCTTTAAAGATGGCGAACTTGCGTTTTTATTTGTAGGAAATCTTTAAAAATAAGGTACTAAATTATTTTACTTGGTATAAGACCTTCAAGGTTTTTAAAACCTTGAAGGTTTTGCAATAATAAAATAAAAAATTAGTGTTCAATAAATATTAATTTGTCGGTTGTCTAAACCTATAAGGTTTTTAAAACCTTATAGGTTTAAACGAAAATAAATGATAATGTCAGACATTTTAACGTTTATTGAATATTAGTTTCTGTAAAAGTTTCGTTGCAAAAATATTGGTCTTTATTTGTTTTTTAATTTATAGGATAATTTGGGTGTCATTCTGAAAGAATCTGGCTGTTCCCAGCAGAAAAACAGCCAGATTCTTTCAGAATGACACTCAAACAAAAACCTGTTTTTTTTATTCACTCATTTTAATCTTGTTTGGGAAATTTTCCTGCTTTTTCCACGATTTTATGTTTTTTTAGTGGTTTTTCGCTGGTATCAGCTTTTAAAAATATACAATCAAGAAGCAAATTTGCCCCAAAATCAAAAAGATATGAAAACTTAAAATTTGGTTTCCAAGTTAATTCTTGTATTATTATTTCATCTGCAAAACCATCACCATTACCATATCCATCATCATCAAATTCTTTCATACGAGGGCTTTCATATACATCTCCGCTTTTTATGCCCATAGTGAATTGATAAAGATGGTCATCATCAAGATTAAAAGCATCTTGAATTGCGTAATGCAAGTCGTCCAATGTGTTGGAAGAATGTAATGCAACAACTCTATATACTTTTTTGTCGTGGTTTAGTGCTACTTTAAAATAATAATTACCTTCAAGTGATTTTTCAGGCGTTTTAGGCAATAAAATCATTTCTGCCTCTGGGAAAATTTCTTTGAAAAAAGAAATAAAAGGGTCTTTTAAAATGGGCTTTCTGCCTTTTAAATCAAAATGAGGATAATCTTCTTCATTATATTCATCATCATCTTCTCCAAACATCAAAAAATCTACAGAAAGATTACACAATTCAAATGGGAATTTGTGGTATATAATTTTTGCCATTTTAATTCCAAATGGATTTGTGGTAATTGCTTTGCAATTTGTTTCTTTGTATTTATCTTTCACAACAATAGATAAATCTTTGTCCAATTCACAAAAACCCAATGTATGAAAAAGTGATAACGTTCCTATCCAATCATTAAAACGCCATTCTTCAGCAATTAAACGCCCCCTTTTAAATTCTAAAGTTTCTACTCTTTTAGACTCTGCCAAATATTCAATAAAATTCACCAAAGAATCTACGTCTGTAAAATGAATATCATTTTCTTGATAATTAAAGCCAAACCAAAAAGCGTGGAAGAATGAAAGATATTTTTCTTCATTGCTTAATAAATCATATTTTTCTAAAACTTCTTCATTTACCAAAAGTATTTCTTTGCCTTTTTTGTCTTGGGCATATTCCAAAATTTCCATAAATAAAGCACTTCCTATAAAATATTTTACCAAAAATATTGCAGGATATTGTGTTTTGATGGTAACATTTGGTTGTTTGACATCATTGTCAAAAAGTTCGTTGATAGCAAATGTATCATTGCCTTTTGGATTTCCGCTTGCTGTGAGTTCAAATACCTTTTTTTTGCGAAGATAATTAATAAAAGCGTTGTATGATGATACAAATCGCATAATAGCCTCTTGAGGTTGTTGCATTTTTTTGTATGATTTTTTATTGAAAATATTGGAACACGGATTTTACGGATTAACACTGATTTTCACAGATTTTTTTCTTAAAATATTGATGTTTTTTATCAATTTTAATGTAAAAATAATAAAAACACAGCATAAAATATGATTTTAAACTGTGTTTTTATAAGGTGTCAGGAGAAAGGTATCAGGGAAAAGGTATCAATTTAAACTTTGAACTTTAAACCTTAAACTTTTAAACTTTTTTTAATGAAATTTCTTAATTTCCCCTGATTTTATTTTTCTAAAATATTCGGTTAAATCCTTTCTAACTTCTGGTGCAAGTAGATACAAGCCTAAAATATTAGGAAAACACATTGCAAAAATCATTGCATCACTAAAATCAAATACTCGTTGTGCGTTTATCGCAGAACCTATTATGACAAATATACAGAAAATAACTTTGTAACTTATATCTGCAATTTGATTTTCACCAAATAAATATGTCCAAGATTTCAAACCATAATAAGACCACGAAATCATTGTAGAAAGTGCAAAAAGCATTACTGCAACCGCCAACACCACAGGAAACCAATCCATTACTGTTCCAAATGCCTTAGAAGTTAGAGAAACCCCTGCGTCTGCACCACTTGTATCTGCTCCTATATACATTTTTGTAATTACAATTACTAAAGCAGTCATTGTGCAAATCACTACTGTATCAATAAAAGGCTCTAAAAGTGCTACAATTCCCTCACTTATTGGCTCATCTGTGCGTGCTGCAGAGTGTGCAATAGACGCAGAGCCTACACCAGCTTCATTGGAGAAGCAAGCCCTACGAAACCCTGTTATCAAAACACCAACAATTCCACCT
>JAAFIN010000153.1 GCA_013297825.1 Cytophagales bacterium | reverse complement strand
ATACTTACTTTATCCGAATGCTTTTTATTGCTTTCTGTGCTTGTTTTCATAGTTTTTTAAGGTTTTCTTGCAAAATTACCAATTTTTGCCCTTTTTTGCAATATTGAACCATTTAAATAACTCTAATTATAATGAGAAACCAAATTATATGTTGTATTAAAAATTTTCCTTTAAATACACTTTGTTGTGTATTTATTTTTGATAAAATCAATTAACAAATCAGTGTGCGAATGGTCTTGTTGAACTATAAGTTGGCTTGTGAGTCCTTCAAGCAATGTCCAAAGAAGGTGTGTTTCTTGGATTGAATTTTCAAAATTTAATTTTTCTAAAGCTTCAGTTGCAGCGTTAAAAAGCAATAAAAAACCTTTTTGTTGGTATTTCATTTTTGCATAAAGACTATTATTAAATTTTAGGGTAAAATGCAATGTCCAAAAATCACGTTCTTTTTTCATCATAGTAGGCACAAGGTCAATTATGAGAAAAATTCTTTTTTGGTAATTGGTTTCTGTTATAATTTCATTGATATAACTTTCCAAAATTTTTTCACCTTCTTCCAAAATTGCTTTAAAAAGTCCTTCTTTATTCTCAAAATGCCTAAAAATAAGCCCTTCTGATACGCCTGCCTGTTTTGCAATGAGGCTTGTAGGTGTATTATCATATCCTTTTTCAGAAAAAAGTGCCAACGCTTTTTGCAAAATAAGTTCTTTTTTTTCGGTCATTTGTATAAAAGTGAGTAATTACTTACAAAAATAATATAAGAAATTTAAAAATACAAATATTTTTTGGAATTTATTTATTGATTCTTTTTTTGTGGAAGAATAATGTAGCACGTACTTTTGGTATGTGAGAGTACTCATATAAGAACATATCATTTATGGTTACAATTCTATTTGTGTCTTTGCCAAATAAGTTTCGCCAAAAACCCAAAAAAAAACAGTTTTTAAAATCAATTTAATCAACCTTTAAACCCAAAAACCAAAACATCATCAGTTTGATGATTAAAACCTTTCCAAGTATCAAATTCTTTGGAAATAGCTTCTTCTTGTGAAATCATTTGCATTTTTTGTATATCTTTCAAAAAATCTTTCCAACGTTTTATGGTGTATTTTTGGGAATCATCTGCACTAAATTGGTCAGCAATACCATCAGAAAACGCATAAAAACTGTCATTTTTTGAGATTTCAAGTGTGTGTTCTGTAAAAGTTTTTGTTTGGTAAGCACCACTCCCAATAGGATTTTTGTCACCTTTTATCTCCAAAAGTTCATCATTTTTAAAATAATATAAAGGACGATTTGCTGATGCAAAATATAATTTGGTGGGTGTAATTCGCAAAACCACAATATCCATACCATCACGCACATCTGAATTGGATTGTGTTTGTTTGAGCGCATTTTTTACTTTATTATCCAATTCTTCCAAAATAGCTTTTGGGGCGGTAATATTTTGCTCTAAAATGATTTGTGTTAATAAACTCACGCCTAACATTGACATCATTGCACCAGAAACGCCATGACCTGTGCAATCTGCTATGGCAACTAAAAAACCTTGTTCTTGTGGTAATTTTTCAAAAAAATAAAAATCTCCTGAAACAATATCACGAGGTCTAAAAAATATAAAACTTTCCTTTAAATTCTGCTTTAATTCTGTCATTTGAGGCAACATTGCACCTTGTATCCTGCTTGCGTAGTTAATACTGTCTGTTATTTGCTTATTTTTTTCGCCAATAATTTCGTTTTTTTCTTGTAAATCATCTCTTTGTGTAGTGATTTCTTCGTGTTGTTGTTCCAGCAATGTATTTTTTCGTTCTATGTCTTTTGTGTAGGCTAATATTTCATCTTTGAACGTATAAATCGTAAAAGCAATTTGAATGGGTGCAAGAAAAAAATCAATATACGCAATAAAATGATTGTTTTGTATTGGGCGAGGTATTGCAAAATTAGCTTCTTGTGCCAAAAACAATAATATCACTTGTAAAGTCAAAAAAAACAATAAAACCGCTTTATTTTCAAAAAACACCAAACTAACCGCCATCATCAATATTAAATATAATTCACAATCCAAACTGCTTCCTGATTCGTAAGACACAAAACCCACGTGCAAGGTAAAATATGTTACCATAAAAAAACGTGAAATAATATGTTTTTTCATTATATTTAATATCAAAACCGCCACACCAGCCATTGCATACATACTAAGTTGTATGTAAATACGTATCAAATCAAATGAAGGACGAAAAAAAATAGCCAAATAAAACAAACTTGACAATAAAAATACCATTCCAAAGATATTGGAAAGGCGAATTTTTTTTTGTTCAGTGGGAGATGCAGTTTCATACATTCCCCATTCTACAAAGTTAGAAAGTTGGGCAACCATAGGTTAAAAAATAAAAAACGTATTTTAGTATAACCATTTTTTTATTATTTTGTTGTGAGTAACTACGCTTATTTTGCTTTGTTGTTGAAAAACACTTATGCACCTATAAAAATAGCATAAAAGCCATAAGTTTTTATAATTCCCAATGCTTATAGGTGTTTTTCATCAATAATCCATTAGTGAACAAGCCTGTATAATGTGTTGCATAATTGTATTGTGCTTGTATTTTTCTAAACACATACCAACCAACATTGTGTATTTTCCGTTTGGAACACCAACAAAGAAAAAAATTAAAAAATGTGATTTTCAATGATAATTATTTGTTCTGGTGTGATTTCATACAAATCATACACAAGATGATTGAGTTCTTTTTCTATAATTTGTGTTTTTTGCCAAATATCCTTTGTTTTGTTTTTTTGTTCTTCAAAAAAATCTTTCCAATCATTTTTTTGTTTTAAAGGAATATTTATTTTTGATTTTGTAAATTCTTTGTTCAAAGAAGCCCAATCCAATTCCCACCAATTTTCTAATTTTTTGGTAAAATCTTCTTTTTTGCCAAATTCTTCCAATAAATCCACAAAATCATTCTGCAGTTTTTTGATTTTTGGTTGTAATTCCAATATTTCATCTACTTTTTGGATAAAAGGTAATTGATTTTCTTTTGAAATGGATTTTATGGGGAATTTTTTACAATTTTCTATCAAAATTTTTTGAAAAATCTCTTTTTCAATATCCAAAAATTTATATTTATGCAAAAAATTCATCAAACTTGAATTTAATACCGCTAATACATATTTTATGTCAATATTTTCATTTTTGGGTATCAATGCAAAGCCTATTTGTGTAAAATAAAGCGGTTTTTCAGTATAACCTGCATAAATGCGAGCAGGATTTCCTGACACAATTTGCCTAATAATAATGCGTGATTTTATAAAAAAATCTTCTTTTCTTTTTGCCCCCAAATTATCAGAATATTCTATGTATTCTGTAATTGTTTCGTCAATATGATAAGGTGTAATATTTTTTCCTGAAATGAGTGGTTTATAGTTTTCATTTTTTTTGGTTGAGGAATGAAAAACCCTGTTTTTTATCATTTCGTTGGTGTGTCCTTTGTACGCATCATAAGGCGTAATGCCCAGCGAAAAATCACAAACTTCATCAAAAATTATGCTGTCTTTGTAGCATTTTTTGATGATATTTTGTAAATCATTGCTTGCATAAATATTAAAAGTAAGTCCTTTTCCGTTCCAATTTACTTTATCAAAAATCTGATAATCTTCTTTTTTTAATTTAATTTCTTCTAATTTTTCAGTTCTTGGATAAATATAAGCCTGTGCTTGTGGTTTTTCAACGTCTTTTTGCGTAGAAAAAATAACAGTTTCTACATTTGCATCTTCAAAAATATTATCAGGAAGTTTTATAATGGTATCAATTCCTTTGTAAATAAGTTGCCTAACTTTCAAATATGAAGAATTAACCAAAATAGAATTTGGTACAATAAAAGATAAAATACCTTTTGATTTCAATATTTTATATCCTTTTTCAATAAATAAAGCATACAAATTGATACGATTTTCTGCGGTTTCATAATTATCAAAATAATATTTGGTGTATTGTTTTTGAATGGTTTTTATATCTACATAAGGCGGATTACCAATCACCAAATCAAAATTTGGTGCAGTAGGAAATTCTGTTGTCCAATCAAATGCTTTTTCATCAATATTTTTGTCGGAAATTAGCGAATTACCAATTTTTATATTTTGGCTAAGGTCATTAAGTTTGCGTTTGCCTTGTGCAATGCGAAGCCAAAGCGAAAGTTTGGTAATAGACACACTTTCCATATTGATATCCACACCAAAAATATTATTTTCTAAAATCTGGTGTAGAAATTTATTTTCTTCCAATTCAATTTTTGGCGTTTCAACAGGCGAAATATCAAAAATACTATAAGTTGTTTTAGTTTTTGTTTTGTCAGTTTTTGGATTTTCAGTTTTTGGTGGTTCAATTTTTGGCGTATTTTTTTCTTGAATTTTTAAAGTAATATTTTTTTTTAAATTATCAAAAAAAGTATATTCTTCAATCAAAAAATTAAGCATTTGGTTCAAAAAAGCACCTGAACCACACGCAGGGTCAAGGATTTTCAAAGAAGCAAGCCAAATAAAATATTGATTGATTTTTTCTAAAATAATTGTTGTATTTTCTTCATCTTCCACATCAATTTCTGCAAAATTAAGTTCCATTTCTGCACGTTTTTCTACACACATTTTGCCCAATGTGTGTTCCACCATATATTTTGTGATGCTATAAGGCGTATAAAAAATACCGTCTTGTCTGCGTTTGGTGTCAGTAGATTGTTTTCTTTTTTCTGCAAAAGGCGTATTAGAATTGGTGTCAAGCAAAATTTTCTTTTGATTTTCTAATTCTGCCAAACTACTTTCAAAAATATGCCCCAAAATATTGACATCAATATCTGTATCAAAATTGTAACGTGAAAGGTTTAAAAGACCTTTTTCAAGAATATTGTCCAAACCTTCTGTATTTTCCAAATTATCCAATATTTCATCAGGCAAAAAAAGCCCACCATTGTAACCAAATATATGATGCGGTTTGCCAGAATAACCTTTGTCAATAAAAGAAAAATATTTTTTGAATTGTGTATAAAGCGGTCTGTATTCGCCTATTTGTTCTAAATGATGCCAATTTTTGATAATTTCATTTATCAAATTTACAGGCAAAAGCCCTTTGTATTGTGCAAAACAGAGGAAAACAAATCGGTCTAAAAGTTTTTGAGTTTTTTGAAATAATAAAAATTTATCAATTTTTTTGTAATTTCCTTGTGAAATTGCATCAAAAAGCATTTCTTTAAAACCTTGATAATCTTTGTAAAATTCTAAGGTAAGTTCTTGCTCTTTTTGTATTGATTTTTCTTTCATCAACACAGGCAAATCATTCAAAAGATTATCCACATAAAAAATGGTATAAAATTTTGAAAAATCCTCAAAACTCAAATCAAATAAATCAAATTCTTCAAAATAAAGTGCATTTTCTAAATAAAAGCGTATTTTACCAAAATTTGATGTAATAACATATTTACACGCTTCGTGTTGGTGTTTGTAGCCAAAAGCCTGCAATTCTATCATTTGGAGGTCAAACGTTTTCATTGATTTTAGTTCAATTACTGCGATTGCTTGCCCATTTTGGAGAATTGCACCATCTACTTTTTGCTGATTGCGTGGATTTTTGAGTTCAGTTGTAAGGTTATAATTTGGTGAAGGATTAAGTGTATAGCCCAAAATATTCACAAATAATTCTCTCAAAAAACCTTCTTGATATTGTTCTTCTTTTGCCTGTTTGATATTTTGTTGAATATCTTTATTAAGAAAATACACAGAAAATCGTTCATAAACTTCTACTAATTTTTCTTGATTTTGCTGTTGTGCAAATTCTTTAAAAACCGTTTTTTGGAATAAATGACGCATATTTTTTAATGGTAAATGTTGAATGGAATAGCCAAATAAGAGCAGGATTTTCAGGATTTAAAGATTAGCAGGATTAAATACAAATCTTGCCCTTTTAAACCTTAAACTTTGAACCTTGAACTTCTATTTCACTTCATTTGCCCAATTAAACCTATCAGAAGCTGATACTTTCCAAGGCGAGCCATTGCTTTCCATTGCTCCAAAAATACCGTTCCAATGAGCTGGGGCGCTACTTTCTTCCAAAACCACATATTGACGCATTTGCATAATGATATTAAGTGGGTCAATATTGATAGGACAAGCCTCTGCACACGCATTGCAGGTGGTACAAGCAAGTAATTCTTCTTTGGAAACGTATGTTTCGCTGTATAATTTATTGCCCATTGCCAACGCATCAGCAATGCTTTTGCCACTTTCTATATAACTTCCTATTTCTTCCGCTCTGTCCCTCGTGTCCATCATAATTTTACGAGGCGAAAGTTTTTTACCTGTGATATTCGCAGGACAAGAGGAAGTACAACGACCACATTCGGTACAACTGTAAGCGTCCATTAGATTTTTCCAAGTAAGATTTTGAACATCACTTGCCCCAAAACTCGTAGGAGGAGGCACAGAACCATCATCTTTGATAAGTTCAAGCATTATCTCAACCTCACGTTTTACAGAAGACATATTTTCAAATTTTCCTTTGGGTTCAAGGTTTGAAAAAAATGTATTTGGAAATGCTAAAAATATATGCAAATGTTTGGAATATGTAACATACAATGCAAATCCCATTATCCCCAAAATATGCAACCACCAACCAGCACGCTCCAATACCACCAAAGTAGTATCACCAAAACCACTCAAAACAGGAATTAACATTTGGCTAAACCAAAATGAACCTACTTTTGCATAATGATTGTGTTCAAAAGCACGATTTTGCAAAATACTATCTGAGGCATTCATCAAAAGAATACAAAACATCAGCACCACTTCAATAATCAAAATCATATTAGCGTCCAATGTTGGAAAACCTTTTAATTCTGGTTTTTGGAAACGCTCAATTTTTAATACATTTCTCCTTGATAAAAAAGCCAAACAAGCCACAATCACACCCACCGCCAATAATTCAAAAAAACTTATCAAAAAATTGTAAAACGCAACAGGCAAAATATTTGCAAAAAGTCTATGCGTTCCCAAAATGCCATCAAGCACAATTTCTAATACCTCAATATTGATAAGAATAAAACCTATGTAAATCAAAAAATGCAACGCACCCACCACAGGGCGGTGAAACATTTTTCCTTGTCCAAATGCCACCAAGAACATTGTTTGTAATCTTTTTGAAAAATTATCAGTTCTTGCAATGGATTTGCCTAATGCAATATTGCCTGCAATACGTAACACACGTTTGCGAATAAAATAAAAAGCACTGCCAAATGCGATTAAAAATAATATTTGTGGAATGTATGCCATTTAAGTTTGAGGTTTAAAAGTTTAAGGTTCAAAAGTTTAAAAAATAACAATCATCTTTATTATTTATTAAAAGTTTAAGATGTATGTTTTTCAAAAATAAAGATTTTTTTAAAAAATGACAAAATCAATTTATTTTTTGATGTTTTTTTGTGTTGAGGAATGAATTAAAAATAAAATGAATATTTTTAAAAATAGGCATAAATGCCCATCCTATACATATTGTTAAGGCTTTTTATGTAAAGCACAGGCATTTATGCCTGTGAAATGTTGATTGTATTGGCTGTTTCATTCATAATTTATAATTCATCATTCATCATTTATTTTAACTCCAAACTTGATTGAATAATTTTATCCAAAAGCACAATCATTTTTTCGCCTTTTTCCTTAAAATCCTCTCTTATTTGCCTGATATGTGTAGTATCAAGCCAATCAATTACCACAGGAAAACTATACAATTCGCCTAAAAGCGTTTTGTCATATTTGGCGGTATATTCATTAAAAAGTTCCATTTCTTCCTTAAAATCCGCACTTATAAGGCTTGGCACATTGTCAAATAAGCGTAAAGATGCTTCATAAAGCACCGAAAAACGCAGTTTTTGTTTTGTAAAATGCAAAGCCTCCAACAAATGCGTAGGGCGTGCTTTTGGCAAAATATTTTTCAAACGCATTTTAAGATAATTATTAAAAAGCTGTGGAATAGATTTGCTATGATTATCGTAAATCTCGCCCAAACCTCTTAACTCAAAATCTTCATTGCGTTGTTGTAATTGAAACAAAACACATCTTTTAAAAATACTTTCTTCAAAACGCAACAAATCTGCGTGTTCTTTATGCACTGTGCCAATACTTTTATAAAAACCGCCATAATTACATTTAATTTGCGTATTTTTTCTATCGTATGTAACTTGGGTGTAAAGTGGGTGTCCCCAATCCTCTTGTTCTTTGAGAGGGTCTAAGGGCATTTGTTTAAGATGTATATTTAGAAAAAATTTGACGGTGATTTTTTTTGGTTTTTTCATAAAATAATAATAAAGGAAAAAGTAATAAGACATCAGGTGTCAGTATAAAATACAAAACAGCCAAAACACGATACTTATAGTTTAAAAATATTCAAATTTAAAACAAAAATTAAACTTTTTTCACAAAATTATAAAAAAAATAGAAAAGTTGAAAAAAAAGTTATTTTAATAAAGATTTTATTTCAACAATAAAAAAGACTTTTTGAACAGATAAAAGTTTTGATTATTTTTGCAGAATAAAAAAAAGGCGTCAATAAAAAGGTGTCAGGAATCAGGAGAAAGGTGTCAGGAATCAGGGAAAAGGTATCAGGAATTAGGTATCAGGAAACAATTTTACCATTTTGATACAATTTAACTGTTTTTCTATACTTTAAACCTTGAACTTTGAACCTTGAACCTTAAACTTTTTAAACCTTAAACCTTAAACTTTTCTAATGATAGAAAGAATCCAAACCGTTTATCTTTTTTTGATAGCAGTTTTAATGGTAACTTATTGTTTTTTGCCTATTTGGGAAAAAAGCGACAAAAAAACCAACGAAAAAGTAATCCTTACTGCTATTTCACTTGATTATTCAAAACCTTCTGAAAACAAAAAAACAAGTAGCACAACGATTTATCTTGTGATATTGGCAGGTGTTGCTGCTGTGAATGCGTTGTATAGCATTTTTTTGTATAAAAATCGCCTTTTGCAAATAAAATTTGTGCTTACAAATACATTTGTGATATGTTCTGTATTGGCGATGTCTGTTTTTGCAAATATGCAAGGGGAAAAATTATTCAGTCCAAATGAAGCTGGTACTTATGGCATAGCATTTTATTTGCTTCCTGTTGCCATTTTATTTAATTTTTTGGCACGCAAAGCCATCAAAAGTGATGAGGATTTGGTGCGTTCTGCGGATAGACTTCGTTAATGGTGAATGGTAAATGATGAATGATGAATGGAACAGCCAACAACACAAAGTTTAAAAATGTGATAATTTTAAAAATGCTATAATTCCCAAAAAATGCCAAACAAACAATGTCAGAATATCTCCCTATTACTTCGTGGGCTTTGGAAGACCGCCCAAGAGAAAAATTATTAGAAAAAGGAAAAGAAGCACTTTCTGATGCTGAATTGATTGCTATTCTTTTGGGAACAGGCACACGGTCAATGAGTGCGGTGGATTTGGCAAAAGCTATTTTGCAAAAAGCTGACAATGACCTTAATACGCTTGCAAAATTAACGTTAAAAGACCTCCAAAAAATCAAAGGCATTGGACAAGCAAAAGCCATTACGATTGCAAGTGCATTAGAATTGGGTAGGCGTAGAAAAGATGTAGAAATTAAGAAAAAAGTAACTGTAAATGGTTCTCAAATTGTATATGAATTGATGAAACCACATCTTTTGGACGCACAAGTAGAAGAATTTTGGGTGATTTTTTTGACAAGGGCTAATAATGTCATCAAAAAACAAAAAATTAGTCAAGGTGGTGTTGCTGGAACAGTTGCTGACCCAAAAGTGATTTTTAAATATGCGTTGGAAGAAACTGCAAGCGGAATAATTCTTATTCATAATCACCCATCAGGCAATCTGCAACCAAGCGGGGAGGATATTTCACTTACCCAAAAACTCAAAGAAGGTGCAAAATTATTAGATATGGCGGTTTTAGACCATCTTATTTTTGCAAATACAGGTTATTTTAGTTTTGTGGATAATGGGAAAATGTGAAAACTCCATTTTTAAAAATTAAATAAAAAAAGGTTTCAAATTCTAAAATTTGAAACCTTTTTTATTAAAAAAAACTAAATTTTATTTGAATTTAGGGCAACGAATACCTGTATTAAGAATACGTATCAAATGCACACCACTCATAATATACACATCACGTGATGCTTCACCACGTTTGTCATTTGCATTTCCAAAACCAGCCACAGTAGGATTTCCACGTTGGTCAAGCACAATATCATTGATTTCAAATGCTTTTTGGCGGTCAGCACCTGTGCGGATAGCGGTTTGTTCCATTGTACGATTAGCCATAGCACGAGCAAGGTCGCTTTTTAAATCATTTGGATTAGCATAATTTTGACTAACATCATCAAGATAATCTGTAAAAGTAATGCGATAACCCACTTCAACCGCCAAATCAGTACGGTCATTCAATTTGAAACGCATACCTACGCCCACAGGGATTGCAATTTGGAACAAAGAATAAGGTTTTGCGTATTTGTCTTCTGGATTGCTTGGTGTAGCATTTTGTCCTTCTGTGCCTAATGGACGTAAATAAGTCCATCTTCCACCATATTGTGCTGGTGTGCGAGCCATAGGATTATGATAAAATGCTGCAACGCCTACGCTCAAATAAGGCACTTTGCTTCTACGTTTGTAATAAATTCCTGCACTTGGCATAAGGTCGTATGTAATGCCTGCTGCAAGTTCAAAAATATCATTGCGAAAATGTGCGTTACGAATATAGCGATAACGGTGGCGCTCATCATTTGGGTTTGCAGCTTGGTTATCATCACCTATTATTCTTCCCCAAGAAAGGCTACCTCTCAACATCATACGAGGGCTAATTTTTTTCATTACACTTATGCCCAAACTTGGGCGAGATTTGGTAATGTCAGTAGAAACATATTGGGCAAGTGGATTAAGGTCTCCAAAGTAATTTATGATGCCAATATTTCCACCAATAGCATAATAGCCCTGCTCACGGTTTCCTTTATTAAATTTCTTTTTATTTTTGTAAAATGGATTTTGGGCTTGTGATATTTGGACACTTGCCAATACCAACAAACAGACAAAAGCCCATGAGAAAAATTTTTTCATAAAAATTTGATTGGTCTTTTACTTTATTATTTTTTATTATTATTTATATTGTTGTTTTTAAGCGAAACAAAATCTATTTTATTAAAATATCTATTCTTATATACTAAAAATTTTATAATTTTCACAAAAATCATAATTTTTTTCAAAAATTGCAACAAATTTATAACATCAAATAAAAAAAATTATTGTGAATTTATTATGAATTTATCTTTAATTTTAATTTCTTATATCAAGTCCCCAATTTAATTTTGTTCTAAGGGTATTTAAAAAATTATGTTCGTTGAATGTAATAAGTTTGGCTAAAAAATCCTCTTTTCGTACTGCGATTTGTATTTGGGCATCTATCACTTCGGAACGTGAGTCTAATGATACCAAAAAATTCTTTCCTCTGCCTTCTATGGCAAATGATATTACGCTATCGTCTGACACTATCATTGGTCTTACTGTAAGATTGTGAGGGCTTACAGGTGCTATGATAAAATTGCGTGATTGGGGCAATACCACAGGACCGCCACAACTTAATGAATAACCCGTAGAACCTGTTGGGGTAGCAACTATCAATCCATCAGCCCAATAAGAGTTCAAAAACTCACCGTCTATATATGTGTGAATAATTATCATAGAAGATGTATCTCGCTTGGTAATGGTAAATTCATTCAGACCAAAATTTGTGCCACCAAATAATAATTTGTCTGATTCTACTTTTACCAAAGTACGTTCTTCTATCTTATAAAAACCTTTTAAAACTTGTTGCAACGCAGGAATAATATCAGGAGGGGAAATTGTTGCCAAAAAACCCAAACGTCCTGTATTTACGCCTAAAATTGGTATTTGTTTTTGGGCAATGTATGTGATAGATTCCAACAATGTACCATCTCCGCCTACGCTCACAAAAAAATCAGCTTCACCCAAATTATCCTTGTCAGTATATATGTGATTTATACGTGTTTTTACCCCATTTTGGTTTAAAAATTCCCAAAAAATTTGCGATAATTTTACAAAAATTCCTTCACTCGCCAAATAATCTAACATTTCTTGAATGTAAGGCTGTGAATCTGGACGAAATGAACGTCCTCCGTGTATGGCAACTATCATTTTTTAATGTTGAATGGTAAATGTTGAATGTTGAATGGAACAGCCAAATAAAAGCAGGATTTTCAGGATTTTAAGATTAACAGGATTAAACAGCCAAATAAAAGCAGGATTTTCAGGATTTTAAGATTAACAGGATTAAACAGCCAAATAAAAGCAGGATTTTCAGGATTTTAAGATTAACAGGATTAAACAGCCAAATAAAAGCAGGATTTTC
>JAAFIN010000155.1 GCA_013297825.1 Cytophagales bacterium | reverse complement strand
TAAAACCGCTTTCTTGTCATCTTTATCCTATTCGCATTGCTAAAATTGCCAATGGTGAAGCTATCAATTATCACAAATGGCACATTTGTAATTGTGCTATCAAAAAAGGTACTCAACAAAAAATTGCTCTTTATCAATTCCTCAAAGAACCTCTTATCCGAAAATATGGACAAGATTGGTATGAGGAACTTGTGAGGCAGGTGGAAAGTTCAAAAGTTTAAGGTTCAAGGTTTAAAGTTCAAGGTTTAAAGTTCAAGGTTTAAAGTTCAAGGTTTAAAGTTCAAGGTTTAAAGTTCAAGGTTTAATTAGTATTTTACTTATTTTATAGTTTAATTAGTAAATTATTTTGTTTATTTAATAAAAGTTATTTATTACTTAGTAAAATATTTTATTTATTTAGTAAAAGTTATTTATTACTTAGTAAAATATTTTATTTATTTAGTGAAAGTTATTTACTACTTAGTAAAATATTTTATTTATTTAGTAAAAGTTATTTATTACTTAGTAAAATATTTTATTTATTTAGTAAAAGTTATTTATTACTTAGTAAAATGTTTTATTTATTTAATAAAAATTATTACTTAATTATTAACATTTATTATTTATTTATAAAAATATTTATGTTACTTACAAATATTTACATTTCAAATATTAAAACTTAAACTTTGAACCTTAAACTTTGAACTTTAAACTAAATTATGGAAACTGCAACCACGCTTCACCTCTTACAGTTTGTTTTTTGGTGGTGGCATCATAAATAATAGTTTCAATACGAGCGTGTTTTTTCTTTTCTATGATTTCAACTACTGTAATTTTAGCGTGATACAAAGTATCTACAAACATAGGTCTAAGAAATTCAAAATTTTGTTTTAGATAAATATTACCTTCGCCAAATTTTGTTCCTAAAATCATTGTAAAAACACCCACACTAAACATTCCGTGAATAATAGGACGTTTAAAAACGGTTGTTGCAGCAAATTCTGCGTTCAAATGCACAGGATTTGTATCTCCTGTAAGTTGTGCGTAAGTATTCACTTGTTCTTGTGAATATTGAAATTCGTGTGTGTAAGTTTGGTTTAATTCCATAAAAAAAGTTTAAAAGTTTAAAAGTTCAAAGTTCAAGGTTCAAAGTTTAAGGTTCAAAAGTTCAAAAAGTTAAATTTGTATTTAATCCTGCTAATCTCATAATCCTAAAAATCCTGCTCTTATTTGGCTGTTTCATTCCTAATTCTTAATTCCTAATTCCTAATTCTTCATTATTTTCTCGCATATTTCCCCACAAATTTCATCAAACTTTCGCCCAAAAATACATTCAGCCACATAGCACGCACATTATTATTGGCATTTTTTGAAAAATACAAATCATATTCACCCAAATTTTCTTTTTCAATGGTTGTGTTTTTTTTGAAAAGTGCATAAATCACCAAATTTTTCTTATAAAAACCCATTTTATATGCCCCAAAATCCTCCCAAGTAATTACTTCTTCTAATATTTTTCCTTTGGTAAGGTCTTCATTTTGGAGTGTATTATTTTGCAAACTTCCTACATAATTTTTGCTTTGATAAAAATCCACTTGCGTAATATGCGTTTTGCGTGGGTGCGTAAATGCTTGTAATTGATAATTTTTTTTATCAAAAGGATTTTTTAACCTTGCAGTACGTACAATGATTGTGTCATTTTCCTTAAAACTATCTACGTCAAGCCCTGCACGCACAATCGTATCATTTTTAGCCTCACTTTTAAGGCTTATAGCAAGACGTTCTATCCAAGTGAGTTCATATTTTGGGTTATTTTCCAAAAATTCTACCAAATAATTTGGGGTTTGTGTAAAAAAATCAAAATTTTGAATTTCTGGATTTTTTCCAAACATTTTTTTGAGTGTTTGAAAATAAAAACTTCTAAAATCTGTTTCACTTAAATTTAGCGGTGGAAATTGTGTTTGGGTATTGTTTTCTTTTAAAATAGCTTCATTTTTCCCTTTAAATCTTCCTATACGTTTTTGTTCTTTGTCAAAAATCTCTAATTCAAGCATAAGATACAATTTCCATTTTTGGGGAGAATTTTTTTCTTTAATTTTTTTGCTTTCTAAGGTAGAAATAAAACTAACCGAAAAATCAAAATTAGTGCTTTGAATAGTACGTAAGGCTTCATTTTCGCCCATAAATTCCCTACAATCCACCAAATTAAGGCGTTTGCGTGATAATTGGGCAATGTTATAATTGGACTGCAAAAAAAGTTCTATTTCTTTGGCTACATTTTCCGCCAATGTGGCATCTTGCAAATAAAAAGGACATTTTTTGCTGTCATTGGTTTTATACAAAAACCTTTGCAAAAATGCTGAATTTTTATTTTGGGCGTGTAAAAAGAAGCCCCCCAGCCCCCAAAGGGGGAGAAAAAGAAAGAAAAAAAGTTTAAAGTTCAAGGTTTAAAGTTTAAAAAGTTCAAAGTTCAAAAAAAATGTGTCATTCTGAAAGAATCTGGCTGTTTTGTATTTGGCTGTTTCATTCATAATTTATAATTCATAATTTATAATTTATCATTTCTTCAAAAGTTTTTCCATTCCAATCGTTCTCGCTAAGGTAATATCAAAATAAATAGGATATTCTTTATTTTCTTTATTTTTGACCAGATACACATCATACCATCTTCCATTTTCACCATTGAGCGTTTTGGAAATAACCGTTAATTGGTATCGTGTCATAAACACATTTGCGTCATTGGGCGACAATACCACAAGCGGATTTTCGTAACTATCACCTTTTCCTGATTTCAAAATGGTTTCTACAATTTTCAAATAACGTGTCATATTCACAAGTGCATAATCAGTTTTTCCGTAAGCATTTGCGGTATAGGCTTTTTCTACATTGGCAACAAGTGAAAAAGGATTTTCGGTCAAAACAGCATTCGTAATTTTTATAATAGTTCTGCCTTCTTTTAAAAGTGCTTCTTTATTTTCTTTTTTTTCGGTTAGTCTTGAAACACTGTCTTCAAGCGTTTTGTGTTTGTAAGGATTGTATTGTGGCTGAAATGCAAAACCATAATAAAGCATTGTATAATCTATCTGTTTGAGTGTGGTATCATTTACCAAATATCTTTTTGCCAATTTATCAAAAAAATAAACGCTTGATTTGTCAGTAGTCATTTCTTTGATAAGCGAAAGCGAAATACCATCTACTTCAATTTTATCAATAATTTTATTTTGGTCGTTTTGGGCTAAAATATGCGTTGTAAAAAATACAAGATATAAAAATATAGTGCTAAAAAGGGATTTTATCATAATTGGTAATGATTATTATATTTTTTGGAAATGTTTTTAAGAAAACAAAAAAACAATGTTCAAAATTATACAAAAAGCCTTATATTTATTATAATTTTGTGTTAAATTTGTAGAATTTTATTGTTTCTAATGAATTTTTAGCAAAAACATTTTTTTAAAATTGAAAATTCAAAAAAAAACATAAAAAATATTTTATTTTTAATAAAAAATATTTTAAATTTGCACCCTTAAAAAATATATAAAAAACTTTTAAGTTATAAAATGAAAAAAGGCATTCACCCTAATTATCGCGAAGTTGTATTTTTGGATTTATCTAATGAAGTCAAATTTATAACCCGTTCTACGATTGAAACACGCGATAGTATCACCATAGATGGTACAACTTATCCACTCGTAAAAGTGGAGGTAAGCGCTACTTCACACCCTTTTTATACAGGCAAAAAAATGTTCTTAGATGCTGCGGGTCGTGTGGAAAAATTCAACAAACGTTTTGCAAAAAAATAATTTTATTTTTTATAATTTTATTTTTTACAAAATTTTTAGCAAATTTAAAAAATTATTTACTCCTAAAACATTACCTAAAAACACATTAGTTAGCGTAATACTATGCCAAATCCTAAACATAAGTTTTCGAAACAACGTCGAAACACTCGTCGCGCTCACGATTTTATCGAAGGCAAGACAATCGCTATCTGCCCTAATACCAAAACTGCTCACTTGTATCACAGAGGATATGTAGTAGAAGGTAACCTTTATTACAAAGGTAAAATGGTAGTAGAAGGCTTTGAAAAAGTAAAAGTTGCAAAATCTGAATAATTTGTAAAAATTATGATTTTCCTTTTCTTTATCCAAAAAACAGCAATTTTCTTAGAAAATTGCTGTTTTTTTTTGTTTCTATTAAAAATACGTTAAAATAAAAAATGTAAAAAATAATGTTTTTTTCTGACACCTTTCCCCTGATTCCTGACACCTAATTCCTGACTACTTTCCCCTGACACTTAATTCTTATTTTTTATTTTCATTTTTTTTTGAAAGTTTTGAAATATTTATAAAATTTATGAGTATTTGTAAGCAGTTGTAAATTTAAAAAAAATACAATATTTTTAGGCTTTGTTAAATTTAAAAAAATTAAAATTATGGAAAACTCTTTTTTTGCACGTAATCCTTTGTTGTTAAAAGTTGATTTTTTTGTACAAATTATATTGATAGGCTTGAGTAGTAGCCTCATATTTTTTGGATTGGTTATGTTAGGTATTGGTAGTGAAATGAGGTTTGTTGCATTTATTTTTTTATTATATTTACAAATATTCATTGGTGTTTTCCAATTTTTATCTGCGATTTCACGTTTTTTAGATGGTTTTCCTAATCTAAGCAATTACCGAAAAATACATTTTTTTATGAGTGTATTGGTGTTGGTTTTATTGTTTTTTTCTGACCCTGGAGATGGTAGTAACTCAATAATATTATGGTCAATCTTATGGACAAAAGTTTTAGTTTTACCTCAAATATTGATGTATGTTTATTTTTGGATAACTTGGAATGAGTATAAAAAAGTATCATAAAAAATTTAATTTTGTGAAATTTTTTTTATTTCTGTAACAGTATTTGGTGTATTTACCAAATATTAGATAATTTAATTTTATTGACCATTTATAGCATTGAAAAAATATGAAAAAAATAATCATTTTTGCGGTTTTTTTATTAGTTGCATTTTCACAAAATATATTTTCACAAAGTACGCCTTCTTACAAAAAATACAAGCGTGATTTTTTGGATAATGTCAATATGCAATTTGGTTTGGGATATGGATATAGTGATGTGCAGGCTTTTAATGATTGGGGAAGAACTGCAAGTTATAATAAAGTAGATGATGGCTTAATCAATGTCAATATAAGGGCAAATTATGTAGCAACTGCTGGTGTGATACTTGGTTTGGAATGGTACACAAATACAAAAAGCACCACCAATGTAAAACCTTCACAAGAAGCATTTGGTTTTAGATTAGGGTATCATTTGCGAACATTTGGCGTAAAAAATCGTTGGCATTTGAATTTTACAACAGGAATGGCATTAAATTGGACAAAAATAAGATTTCCCAATGGCAATCCACCTGATGCGTATTTGGTATATGGTTTTGATAGAAGAAAAGCGTTTTTGAGGCAAGTAAGCACACTTATTACGCCAGAAGTTGAACTTGTGCATACTTTCAAAGAAGCAAGTGAAGGCACATTTTTTATCACAATGAAAGCAGGTTTGGCGGTAAATGCTTTTAGAGGCGCTTGGAAATATGGGTTGCATTATGAAGACAGTCAAGGCAGACAACGATTTGATTCTGAAATTGTGTATGATGTGCCTAATGTTTTTGACCAAACTTTTTATTTTAATGTAGGAATTGGATTTTTGTTTCCAACAGATTAGACAAGTTTGAGGTTTAAAAGTTTAAAGTTCAAAGTTTAAGGTTCAAAAGTTTAAGGTTCAAAAGTTTAATAAAATCCTACTTCAGACTTTGGATATTTCATTTACCATTTACCAATAGGTTTTTTTAAAATGAAACCTAAAAAATGATAAAAAACATCAAAATTTTACAAAAAAAGAAAAAAATCCGTGAAAATCTGTGTTAATCCGTAAAATCCGTGTTCTAAAGTGGTTTCATTTAAGAACGCTATTAAATTTTAAACTTTTTGAACTTTAAACTTTTTAAACTTTAAATTTTTTTGGACTTTTGGATAATGCTTTCAATTCCTTTATCAAGTGGATTGATTGGGTGGATAACCAACGTAATGGCAATACAAATGACATTTTATCCTGTAAAATTTTGGGGAATAAAATGGAAAAAACTGTATGTATATGTAGGTTGGCAGGGTATTATTCCTGCGAAATCGCCCAAAATGTCAGAAAAAGCAACTGAACTCATCAAGCAAAAATTATTAAATGTTCAAGAACAATCAAAAAATTTAGAAGCCAACAGTATTTTTGAGCTTATTTCGCCTCACGTTTCGCCCATTGCCCAGAGAATAACTGATGAATTATTAGTTTTTTATCTCAAAAACTTTGCGGATTTTGCTCCTGAAATTGCCAAAAAACCGCTTTCTTTGTTTTTGGAGGAACACACACCACAAATTATAGCAAATATTCTAAAAGAAGCTACTGAACAAGCTCACAGCCTTGTAGATTTGCAGGTTATTGCAAAAAATGCCCTCAAAGATAATCCAAGCGTATTAAATGAGCTTTTTTGGAAATGTGGCAAAGAAGAATTTAGATTTATTGAGCTTTCAGGTTGGTATTTTGGTGTACCTTTTGGCTTGTTGCAAATGTGGGTTGTGGCATATTACAATCCTTTTTGGTTATTGCCTTTTTTTGGATTAGTGGTGGGTTGGTTTACTAATTGGCTTGCTTTGCAGATGGTTTTTTTTCCAAGAAAACCCAAAAAATATCTATTTTTTACATTTCAAGGGCTTTTTCACAAACGTCAGCAGGAAGTTGCAGAAGAATATGCAATATTAATTACCAAAAAAATCTTAACCACAGAACGCATTTTTGAGGTAGTTTTAAAAGAAAAAAACAGCCAAATTTTAAAAAATATCATTAAAACTGAAATCCAAAAAACGTTTGAATTGTACGAAAGTCAAATCACGTGGTTTATTTCTCCAAAAGACCAAAAAATAATGGCAGAAATTGCATATTTTCATATTTGGGAAGAAATGCCATATTTTTGCACCAAAATTTTGGATTATGTAGAACAAAATTTGGCAATTTATGATACCATTTACCAAAAAATGAAATCTTTGCCTGCTGATGAATACGAGAATTTTCTGCGTCCTCCTTTCCAAGAAGATGAATGGATTTTGATAACTGTTGGGGCTGTTTTAGGGGCTTTGGCTGGTGTATTGCAGTATTTTATTTTGTTGTAAAATGAAGTCTAAAAATTGATACACAACATCAAAATTTCAGAAAAAAAATCTGTGAAAATAATATCATTCTGAAAGAATCTGGCTGTTTGTAAAATTTGTGTTCCAAAATGGTTTGATTTTAGATTTTATTTTTGAAAAAATAAAACTAATTTTAACCAAATGTGCCATTTTAACAGGAGCAGTTTTTAGCGTATTTTTGCTGTTTTGGATTTTGTATTTTTCCCTTATTACTTTTTCCTTATTAAGTTTTAAAGAATTTCATGGTTATTTTTTTCGTTTTTGTTTATTTATTATTAAATGTAGCAATAGGATATTGGGCTTCTACGTGGGTCAAAAGCTCACAAGATTTTGCATTGGCTGGCAAAAGATTAGGCTTGTCATTGGCTACTACTTCAGTATTTGCAACGTGGTTTGGGGCAGAAACTTTATTGGGTTCAAGTAGTAAATTTTTAGAAAAAGGTATATTAGGTGTAATAGAAGACCCTTTTGGGGCTTCACTTTGCTTAATGTTGATAGGTGCTTTTTTTGCACGCCCATTGTATAGGCTCAATCTTTGGACTTTCAATGATTATTTTCGCATAAGATTTGGCGTACTTGCTGAACGTATATCTGCGTGGTTGATTATTCCTTCCTATTTTGGTTGGGTAGCTGGTCAGTTAGTTGCTTTGGCGGTTATTTTGAATGTGTTGATGGGTGTTCCTATTGTTTATGGTGTGGTTGGTTGTACGTTGGTGGTGGTTTTTTATACATATTTTGGGGGAATGTGGGCGGTTTCTATTACTGATTTTGCCCAAACGATTTGTATTGTGGTGGGTTTGGTGGTGGTTTGTGCGATTTTGTTGTTGGAAGTAGGAGGTTTTGAGATAATGATTGCAAAAACGCCAGAAAATTTTTTTAAATTTTATCCTGATTTTACGGTGGTAAGTGTGGGGCAATATATGGCTTCACTGATGGTAATAGGTTTGGGTTCTATTCCACAACAAGATATGTTTCAGCGTGTAATGTCTGCCAAAAATGAACGCATTGCGGTTACAGCGTCTTATATAGGTGCAGGTTTGTATTTGAGTGTAGCGTTGTTGCCTTTGGTAATTGCTTTGGCAAGTAAAACCCTTTATCCTGAATTATTTGCACAACAAAAAGATGCACAATTATTTTTGCCAATGGTGATTATAACCCAAATGCCTGAATGGGTACAAATATTATTTTTTGGTGCGTTATTATCTGCGATATTAAGCACTGCAAGCGGTGCAATGCTTGCTCCTGCAACGGTGTGTAGTGAAAATATTTTAAAACCTTTTTTTCCAAATCTAAATGACAAACAACATTTACAACTTTTGCGTGTTTGTGTATTGATTGTGGGATTATTTGCAATGACTTTGGGCTTGTTGAATAAAAATATTCACGATTTGGTTTCTATGTCCTCTGCAATTTCGTTGGTAACATTGTTTATGCCTTTGGTGTTGGGTTTATTTGGAAAATGGCTCAATGAAAATGGTGCGATTGGAAGTATGTTATTTGGAATGATTATTTGGATAATTGCAAAGACATTAGAAGTAAATGAGGTTATTCCAGAAGGATTTCCTATTCTTTTTGGGCTTTTGGGAAGTGCTTTGGGTTGTGTAATTGGAAATGGTATTAAGGAAAATAAATAAAATAAATTCATCTTTCAATAAAAAAATTCCTTACAAAGTCCTTTTTTATCTGGGGAAAGGATTTAAGATAAGGATTTCTTGTAAAATTAAATAAGATGAAGTTATTTCATATTTATTTCTAATAAAAATTACTTAAACGTCTTATGTTTAATTCCAAAGTCCAGGCATTTCTTTTTTGAGCCAATCCAAAAGGTTTGGCATTGTCAAATACGCATTTTTGATGATTTGAAAAGGATTTTTTTCTTGAACATCAGGCGTATTTTTTGCTACAAAATCAAAATAAATACTTGCTCTTTCAGGCAGATTTTCGTATTCGTCTGCTTTGTTATCTTCCTTAAATGCCTCCAAATATTCTGCTATTTGAGCCTTATCAATATCTTGAATTTCATTTCCTGCTGTTGCATCAAATTCTATATTTGAAATTATTGCATAAATATTTGTCCAAGCAATAGAAATATACTCCTGAAAATTAGAAGCAACCACAGCCACAGGCGAAGCCTCAGAATCCAACAACAAAACAGGATTTTCTTCTACTTTTTTATCAGGAAAAACAAGCCAAATCGCATAATAACCTCCTGAACCTGTAAGTCCAATTTTGATAAAATTGTGTATCAAATCTGCACTTACAAAATGTGGTGTCATACCACTTTGCGAAAAGTGTGTTCCTCTATCATCTTCAAATTCAGGCAATGAAATATGATGTTCTTCCAAAAGTGTATAAAAATCCCTTATCAAATCAGGCATATACATATTGGGAAAATTTTTGGTAAGTTGATGGATATAAAAACTTGTTTGATAAATAAATCACATAAAATTAGCTAATTATTTGTATTTTTTAAATTTTTTGTAAAAATAAAATACGAAATTCTTAATTTTAAAACAAAAAGCCAAAAAAATATTTTTTTAGCTTTTTTTATTTTTTTCAAAAAAATAAAAAATCAAGTTTACTTTTTAGAAAAAATACTTGTATAAATATTGAAAGCATGCTTCAATTATTTATTCCAAATTTTTTAAAATCTCAAACTTTATTATTTCCTAAATTTTTATGTTAAATAAAATTTTTCTAAAAAACACGTTTTTTATTTTTTTAACTGCATTTCTTTTTTTTAGTTGCAAAAAAAATAATTCATCTGACCCACAAATTCAAGTTGAAGAACCAAATAACACCGTCAATACACAAGTTTTTGGTATTGTAACAGACGAAAATAACAAACCAATCGCAGGCGTAAATATCACCATCAACAACCAAAGCGTAAAAACTGACAACAATGGCATTTTTACCAATAAAAATATTACCACAACCCAAAGAACGGTTTTAAAAGCAAATTTTAGTGGATATTTTCAAAGTATTCATTTGTTGGAACTTGATAGCAAAAAAACCGAAAGTGTCCAAATAAAACTTCAAAAAAAGGTAGTTTTGACTACTTTTAATACTTCAAATGGTGCAACAACCAATATTGGAAATTCTGGAGCATCTGTGGTTTTTCCTGCAAATGGATATGTAACCGCCAACAACCAACCATACACAGGAAGTGTAAAAATATTTGCACGTTTTGCCAATATTGACAGTCCTGATTTTATCCAAACTGTCCCAAGAACAATGAGAGCAACAGATGCTAATGGCACAATAAGTCGTTTGGAAACTTTTGGAATGATGGAAGTTTTGATGGAAGATGCAAGTGGAAATCCTTTACAACTTTCCAACAGCAAAGCAAAAATCAATATGCCTATTGCTAATTCGCAAACTTCAACCGCTCCACAAAGTATTCCACTTTGGCATTTGGACGAAAATACAGGTGTTTGGAAAGAAGAAGGTTCTGCCACAAAACAAGGAAATATGTATGTGGGTGAAGTAAGTCATTTTACTTGGTGGAATTGTGATATTGCTCAACCAATAGACCAAAGAGCTTCTATCAAAGGAAGAACTGTGAGAATGGTGAATGGTGTGGCAGTGCCTGTAAATGGTATATATATTTATAGTACATTGGGAGGGCAAGGTTATGTAGATAGTGATGGGAAATTTGGTTATAGTAATGTTGCTGCTGTAACATCAGGAACACCTCTTGCGATTTCTTTTTATAATTATTGGAATTGTTCCCTAAATTACCAAAACATAAGCATAAATATTCCTGCTTTATATGTTGGACAAGTATATGATATGGGAGATATTGATGTATCTTCGTTTTCTCAAAATTTTATTACTGTAATGGGAAATGTAAATAATTGTAATAACACATCAACAGGTGAATTTGCATCTTTTACCGCTTTTAATTTAAACGACCAATATTTATGGTCAGGTTTTACAAATGCAAGCGGGCAAATTTTATTTCCAACTTGCCAAATACCCTCAAAAATTGTTATAAGTCATATCTCAGGAGAAACCCAAACTATTACAAATATTGTATCTCCAAATTTAGGAACAATTACGCTAAATTGTTTAAATGCTGACAATGACAATGAATACATAATAAATGGAGATGGATTTAATAATCTAAAAATTGTAGATACAAATCCAGTTTTGCCTCGTGTGTATGTACGTGATAGTTTGGTTGCAAATCAAATGGTAACCCTTTATACAATAAATGATTTCCCAAATCCAAATCCGCATACTTTTTCAAATACAAATATAGTATGGGGCGTGCCAATGATTCCACCTTATACAATTGGAGCAAGTATTTATTTTCAAGGTGGAGGTACTACAAAATACTATGCTCCTGTTTCAGGTCAAACCACCATTACAAGTGAAACTGCTACAGAGGTAAAAGGTACATACTCAGGTGTTGTAAAAAATATGCAAACAAATGCCTTAGCAAATATCTACAATGGGAAGTTTAGAGTGATTAAGCAATGATAAATGCTGAATGATAATTGCCAAAGAAGAACATAATTAAAAAAAAACTGCCAAATAATATTTTATTGTTTGGCATTTTTTTTGAAAAAAAAAGAAAAAAAATGTAATTTTGTATAAAAATTTTATCCCAAATATTTTTTAAACTTCATAAAATGAATACAATTATAACACTTGGTAAATTATTATTTATCATTCCATTTGCGATTTTTGGCTTTTTGCATTTTGGTCCCTTAGAATTTTGCTTGCCTGTTGTACCCACTTGGCTACCATTCAAGGCATTTTGGGTATATTTTACAGGGGTTTGTTTGTTTTCTTTTGCGGTTTCTGCCCTTATTGGAAAATTGGACAAGCTGGCATCTTTGCTTTTAGCAATTTTATTATTGACTTTTGTATTCAGTTATCATTTTCCAAAAGCCATTTCTGGTAATTTTGAGGGTATCATTAGCACAGCAAGAGATATTTGTATGGCAGGTGCAAGTTTGCTTTATGGAGCTTTTGTAGCAAAAGATAGCACTTATGTAAATGCTATTTTTTCAAAATAAAATAATTAAAATAAAATTTGGGTAATTTGAGGAAAATTCCTAATTCCTAATTCTTCATTCATAATCAAAAAATTACCAAATAATATTTTATTGTTTGGTAATTTTTTTTGGAAAAAAAAGAAAAAAAATGTAATTTTGCACAAAAAAAACATTTTTACAAATAAAAAT
>JAAFIN010000152.1 GCA_013297825.1 Cytophagales bacterium | reverse complement strand
TTTTATATCTTTGTTCATGGTACAGGGTGGATTTTGTTGATTTTTTTTTACAAAAATCGTAGTTTCTGTACTTTTTTCCAAATTATTTATAAATTTATACAAATTGTAAATATTTTAATATTTTAATCCTTTTTTTTAACAATTTTCGCCTTAAAAAGTGTATGGTTTTAAACCTAACACATAAAAAAAAGTAACAAAATTTTATGAAAACAAAAACATTTTTTTTGAAAAAAATAGCCCTTATAATGGGTTTATTTTTAATTTCATTTGTCCAAAATGCAAATGCACAAATGGAAAAAACACTTGCCTCTAATATCAAATCTGTGACCGTTTTTTTGAATAGGGCACAAGTATTGAATACCGCAGATGTAATGCTCAATGCAGGAACTACCGAATTAACTTTTGAGGGACTTTCTACCAAAATCATCAAACAAAGTATTCAAGTAAGCGGAAAAGGAAGTTTTACCATTCTTTCTGTAAAACATCAAATCAATTATTTGAAAAATGTTTCACAAAATAATGCAAAAATTACCGCTTTAAATGATTCTTTGGAATTTTTTAATGATAAAATAAAACTAATCAATATTCAACTTACCAATGCAAGACGAGAAGAAGAATTGATTTTGTCCAACAAAGTTATTGGAGGTGATGCAGGTTTGACCGCCCAAAAACTCAAAGATATGGCTGACCTTTATCGTGTACGCCTCAATGAAACCCAAACATTGATATACCAATTAGACAAAAATACGGTTACTTTTAGCAAAAAAATTACCAAAATAAATGCCCAAATCCAAGAACTTAGTAGAAATAGCAACAAACCTTCCAGCGAAATCGTGGTAGTGGTTACAACTGCTTCGCCTACACAAGCAAATTTTGAATTAAATTATATCGTACCTGACGCAGGTTGGAATCCAATTTATGATTTGCGTGCCAAAGACGCACAAAGCCCAATGCAACTTACGTACAAAGCAAATGTTTATCAAAATACAGGCATTGATTGGAAAAATGTAAAAATCACACTTTCAACAGGCAATCCTTCCGAAAGTGGCGTAAAACCAGAATTAAGCGTGGCGTATGTAGGATTTTATAACCCACAACTTGCCCAAGTTGCTATTACAAGCAATAGAGGTATGTCCAACGAATCTAGAAATTATAATGCAGATTTAAAAATGAAAAAAGAATCTGCCAAATCAGACGACCAAGAGGACGAAAAACTACAAGATGCCCTCACAGTCGCAAACACTACACAAATCAATACCAATACTTTTGCCACAGAATTTGATATTGCAATGCCTTATTCAATTCCTTCAGACAACAAACCGCAACTCGTAGATGTGAAAAATTATGAAATCAAAACACATTACACCTACGCAAGTGTGCCAAGAATGGATTTTGATGCCTTTTTGATGGCTAAACTTACAGATTGGGAACAATATAATCTTTTGCCTGGACAAGCTAATGTATATTTTGAAGGAACTTTTGTAGGTGAAACTTATCTTAATACCCAAAATACCAAAGATACGTTGGCTATTTCACTTGGAAGGGATAAAAAAATTGTTATCAAACGTGTAAAAACAAAAGACCTTAGTAGCAAAAAATTCATTGGTACAAATGTAAAAGAAGAAATTTCTTTTGACATTAACATTAGAAATACCAAAAAAACCGAAATTACGCTTACCATTGAAGATAGAATTCCTGTTCCAAAAGAAAGTTCTATTGAAGTTGAGCTTATTGATGCAAAAGATGCATCTTATGACAAAAATACAGGAAAACTCACTTGGAAAATCACCTTAAAACCTAACGAAGCTCGCAAATTGTCATTCAAATATTCTATTAAATATCCAAAAGGTAGAGTTTTGAATTATGAAATGTAAAAAAAGGTGTCAGGGGAAAGGTGTCAGGAAAAGCAAAAAAGGCAAATAAAACCAAAGTCTTAAAATGCAAAAAAACTTTTTGATTTTTTACAATCAAAAAGTTTTTTTTTGTTTATTTTTCATTTTTTTCAAAAAAATTTTGGAAAAATGATTTTTATAATTTTACTTTGTAATTCAAAGTACTTTTTGATAAAATTAAAAATATAAAAAAAACTTCAATTCTTAAAAAATGAAAAATGCTGAAAATCCGCTTGAAACCTTACAAGAAATCAAAAATTTAATGGAAAAATCTGCTCGTTTTTTATCTTTGAGCGGTTTTTCAGGTGTGTATATAGGCGTGTATGCACTTTTGGGGGCTTGTGTGGTGGCTTATTTTTTTGGAATTGATTTACAAAAAGTAAAACAAGAAGAATTTTATACTATAAATGTTTTACTTTTGATAGGTATTGCATTGGTGATTTTGATGTTTTCTATTAGTACAAGTTTTTATTTATCTTGGCAAAAAGCAAAAGTTGCAAATTTACCTTTTTGGAATAAAACTGCTTTTGTGTGGTTGGAAAGCCTTTTAGTGCCTTTGGTAACAGGCGGTTTGTTTTGTAGCATTATGATTTTGCAAATGAAAGTAACATTTGTACCAAGTGCTACGCTTATTTTTTATGGTTTGGCGGTGCATAATTGTAGCCAACATAGCTATAAAGAATTAAAATGGTTAGGCATTAGCCAAATTTTATTGGGTTTGATTTCTACTTTATTTGTAAAATACAGTCTTATTTTTTGGGCGTTGGGTTTTGGCGTTTTTCATATTTTGTATGGGATTTTGATGTATGTTAAATATGAAAAATAATGGTGAATGGTAAATTGTGAATGGTAAATGAAACAGCCAAAATACAAATAAATTACCAATTTTTTAAAAAACTTATGAAAAAAATGAAATATGAAAAGTATCATAGATGGATTGGATAAGGCTTTTGATAATAGAATGAGGGTTGGAATTATGGCGATTTTGGTGGTAAATGATTGGGTGGAATTTAACACCCTAAAAATGCTTTTGCAAGCAACTGATGGTAATCTTGCTACGCATTTATTGGCATTGGAGCAGGTGGAATATATTGTTTTGAAAAAGGAATTTGTGGGTCGCAAAACTCGTACTTCTTACCAAGTTACGCCCAAAGGCAAAGACGCATTTACATTGCATCTTAAAACGTTGGAGGATTTGGTGAAGAATATAAATCAGTAAAAAGGTGTCAGGAATTAGGTGTCAGTAAAAAGGTGTCAGGAATCAGGAATTAAGTGTCAGAAATTAGTGTCAGAAATTAGTGTCAGGAATAAGGTGTCAGGAATAAGGTATCAGGAATAAGGAATTAGGTGTCAGGAGTAATGTGTCATTCTGAAAGAATCTGGCTGTTTGGCTGTTCTTTGGCGAAGAACAGCAAGATTCCTGCGGAATGACACATTGAAAATTTGTTATCACTTTTTTTTACCTTTTTCACTTTGAAATTCAAAGTGCTTTTAAATTTTAGAAAAATATTTTACAAAAAAATAAATTAAAAATTATAAAAAACTATGTTGTCAAAAATCAATTTCAGAAACCGTTTTTTGGGCGTTGTGTTTTTGTCCTTGTTGTTTCAAGGCTTATTTTGGGAAGAAGATTTGAGTATAAATTTACTCATTTTTAGTGTGGTAATTGGTGGAATTTCTTTTTATTTTGAAAGAGAAAAATGGCAGGACAAAAAAATATTTTTTGTGGTTTTGGGGGCTTTTAGTGCTTTGGGTTGTATTATTTTGCATCATACTTTTTTGGCATTTTTAGCATTTTTTGCTTCTGTGTGTATTTGGTTGGGTTTGATAATGGAGCCAAAACTCAAATTATTGTTTTTTGCATTTTTAAATGGCATTATAAAACCTTTGTTTTTTTTGATAAATATTTTTGAAAAAACTATTTCAGAAATACCTGAAAATCAAGAGGAACTAATATCTCAAAAACCTGAAAAAAAATCTAATTTTTATAAAAAAATGCAATTTTGGATAATTCCTGTTTTTATTTGTTTTATCTTTTTTATTTCTTTCAAAGCAGGAAATCACGTTTTTGACCACATTACCAACCAAATTGGGCTTAAAATCTTTGAAACTTTTAGTTATATTTCATTGGAACGTGTGCCTACTATGTTGTTAGGGGCTTTTATTGTGATAATTATTTTTTCAAAAGTCCAAAATCATTATTTTAGTTTTGATGAAGAAAACCAAACCGAAAATATGATACGCACACGCCAAAAAAGCGTAAATCTTGTAGGTTTTCATCTCAAACACGAATATTGGACAGGAATTTTTACGTTGGTTTTGGTTAATGGATTGATTTTTTGTGTGAATTTGGTGGATATTTTTTATTTGTGGATTGGTTTTGATAAAAAAGCCATTAAAGATTTTGCACAAGTTGTGCATGATGGCACATATATTTTGATATTTACGGTGTTGCTTTCTATGGGAATTTTGATGTATTTTTTTAGAAAAAACCTTAATTTTTTGCCTAATAATAAATTTTTGGTGCTTTTGGCTTCTTTGTGGCTTGTGCAGAACGTTTTTATGGTGTTTTCGGTTGCGTTGCGAACTTGGCATTATATTGTAGAAAGGGGTTTGGCGTACAAACGCATTGGTGTTTTGGTGTTTTTGGTGCTTACGTTGTTTGGTATTACGACTTTATACCTCAAAATCAACCAAAAAAAGACGTTTTATTTTCTTTGGCGTACCAATATGATTGCGGTTTATGTGATGTTGATTTTGACAAGTTGGGTAAATTGGGACAATGTAATTGCAAAATATAATTTTGCTAATTTCAAAAATTTCAGTGATTTTGATATACTATTTGCGGTTACGCTTAACAATAGCACTTTACCCATTTTAAAAGAAAATTGGTATAAAATCCCCAAGGAATTAAAAGAAAGGGCTTTTTATGGTGATATTTTATTTGAAGAATCTTCATCTTCCAAATCCTACACAATGGAACAACACCTAAATCAACGTATTTCTGATTTTAAAAGAAAAAAAGCTAAAAAATCGTGGCTTTCGTGGAATTATGCGGAAAACGAGGCAATGAGAGAATTGGGAATTAGGAATGAAGAATTAAAAAACACAGTTGTCATTCCGTAGGAATCTGGCTGTTCTTAGCGAAAGAACAGCCAGATTCTTTCAGAATGACACAATAGTTTTAATATTTTTTTCCAAATTTTGTTTGGTATAAATATTTTTATTGTTTCACTTTTTTATAAAAAAAAATAAAATGGACGGATTATTTATATTATATTTAGGAATATTTATATGTGTAATGTTGCTATTTCCTGCAAGTATCATACTTTTAATTTATGCGTTGCTTGTTGCATTTGGTTATCCAAGATTAGCAAAAGGCTTTTTAGTAGGATTGGGATTATTTATTGTTTTCATAATTGTTTTCACAATATTAGGTGATATTTTTAGAGATTCACTTTTCTTTAAAAGTGATGCTAAAGCATTTGTAGAAGAATTTAATATTTATCTTCAAGAAGATGATTTTAAAATTCTTGACAATCATTCAACTTCTATGATAGACCCTGATTGGCGTTATTCTTTTACTTTAAAAATTTCTGACCAAGACAAACAAAATATTATTCAAAAAATTAAAAAAAGCCCAAATTTTAAAAAAATCAATACTGAATCTGAAATGGAAGATATAGAGCAAAAAACAGATAGATATTTAGGCTCAAAAATTACCCAAAATTATGAACTTGAAGATTATTTTATGAGTGAGTATTTTGAACCTAATGGCGAAGGTTATGCTCCAACGCACAAAAAAATCTATATTTATAAAAAAGAAAACACACTTTTTTTTACAAAAATTGATTTTTAACAAAAAAGGCTTTTATTTCTCATAAAAGCCTTTTTTGTTATTTATTTATGCTTTTCCCCAATACCTGATACCTTTCCCCTGACACCTTTTTATTTACCCAATATCAAATTTCGCATTAGCACCGCCCATTTTTATTAAATCACCAGCTTTTAGTAATTGTTTATCAACACGAGAGCCATTTACAAAAGTGCCATTGGTACTATCAAGGTCATTGATATAAAAAGAGCCATTTTCTATCGTGATTGTGGCGTGTTGAGTGGAAACCGTTTGTTCAGGCACAATAATATCGTTCATTGCACCACGTCCTACGGTCATTGTGGGTTTATTAAGCCTAAAATTTTTGTTAAAAGCCCCAGCAATCACCTGTAACATAGGTGAAGAACCACCACCTGCACCAATTTGCGTTTTTTTAGGGTCAAATTTTGAAGGCGGAACAACAGTAGGCACATCTTCAATAATTGGTTTTTGAGCAAGTTCTTTTTCCTTAAATTTTAATTGCTCTTGAAGTCTAATATTTTTTTCTTCCAAATCCCTTAATTTTGCTTGATGTTCTTTTTCTTTTTTGGCTATTTGGGCTTGTTTTTGGGCTTCTTCTTCTGCTTGGGCTTCTTCTTCCTCCAATTTTCTAAGACGACTTTCATTATATTGCCAATACATCAACGCCAAAATCAACGCCAAAATAATCAAACCAATGATAATATACACCATTGTCCAATTTCCCTTCTCCCCTGCTGTTCCGCCTGCGTTGGGAGCAGTAAAAAGCACGCTTTCCTCTTTTCCTGCGTAACTTATTTTATAACTATGTTCCAAACCATCTTTGGTATTTGGCACTTCAAACGTAATAATATAGCGTTGTGTAGCATCTTCGGTGGTTTTTTTTGAGCGACTTTCCAAAAAATCGCCCATTGCGTTTTTTATATCACCAATATTAGAGGCATTGCTCGTAAGTCCATCAGTTCTGTCACTTATCATTTTGTATTCTTCAGGTGCAAAATTGTCATTTATCCTAAAATTAAGTGTGTGAATAGTAATATTCAATTTTTTTGCACGTTCTTGAATATCCTCACGTTTATAAATGTGTTTTCCGCCACCCATTGCACCAGAAAGCACAATTAAGATTTTTTGACCGTCTTTATTGGACTTTTTCATTTTGTCCATTGCCTCATAAATTGCCTTAAACGCATCAGGAATATAATTTGCACTGCTGTCAGCATTTACAACAATGCGATTTTTGATGTCATTTTCAAAACCTCCAATATTATTGCTAAAATCTTGTCCAAAATGCGTTACAGAACCTTGTGCATCATTGCCAAAATATCCTACATTCAGGAGGTCATCACCTGTAAGTTGCCCCAAAGCCTCCACAGACGCAGATTTAAAGTTTTTAATAGGAATACCATCAGCATAAGGCGAGGCATCAATCAACAAATAAATTAGTCTATTTTGTGTAGCTTCACCTTCTTTTTCTTTTCCTTTTTTTTCAAAAGAACGAATTTCTAATTTTTTACCTGATTCATCTTGCAAATTAAAATCACCTTTTATGGGTTGTACCCTTCCTGTGAGTTCTATCGTGGTCGTCAAAAGTGGAAAACCTGCGGTATCAGTTTTCAAAATTCGCCATTCAATTTTATTTTTTTGGGCAAATATTTTATTTTGTTGAAAAATAAAAAATGAAATTAAAAAAACGAATGAAAACTTTGCTAAAAATTTTGTTTGTATAAATTTGTTTCTAAAAAGCATTTTTATTAAAAATTATGAATTATAAATTATGAATTATGAATTGAAACAGCCATTTTAGGTGTTAGGAATCAGGTATCAGGAGAACAGTCAAAAATATTTTCAGTTCTTTTTTTTGGATTTACTCCCCCTTCGGGGGCTGGGGGGCTTGTTGGCTAAAAAATCTCCTCAAAATAATTTGTAATTACATTTTCAAATACATCTAAGGGAATACGATGGGCTAAGGTTGGAATTTTTTGGATTTGATAATTGTTAGGATTTTCGTTTTTTTCCAAATAATCCATTGTAAGTTTTGGCAATACCACATCATCAAGCTCACCAATGATAATGTGATAAGGATTTTTGTGTTTATTAAATTTTATATGTTCAAAATTTGCATTTTCAGGAGCATAAATATCCTTTCTTTGCTCATATTGGGGTAATTTGGCAAGAGCAGGATTAAACAAAAGTGCTTTACATTGCCAATGTTTTGCCAGCCAATAACCCATAAGTCCCCCTGCAGAACTTCCCACAATACAATCAATTTTGGTGGTTTTTCCTAATTCCAATAAATCCAAAAAAACATTTGGATTGCCCAAATAATCAAGCTGAGGCGTAAGCAAATTATGAGCATATTTTTTTAAAATATCCATTTTTTCAGGAGAATATACGCCCATTAGTCCGTGAATGTAGATGATGTTTAGCATAGTTCAAAAAGTTCAAGGTTCAAAAAGTTCAAGGTTTAAAGTTCAAGGTTCAAAGTTCAAGGTTCAAAGTTTAAGGTTCAAAGTTAAAAAAACTCTGCTAAAAAACCATACATTATCCAAAAATATTAAAATTATGATTAAAAAAACTTTAAAGCATTTAAAAAGGCTCAAAAAATTCAAAAAAACTTGAACCTTTTGAACCTTAAACTTTGAACCTTAAACTTTGAACTTTAAATCTTTTACTTGATTTCTGTTGCTTCATCTTTCACAAAAACCACCAAACTCGCAGCAATCAACATACTTATACCACCAATTAGCATTGCATAAATTGGCTGACCACCAAAGAAATTTTTGAGTACAAAACCCAAAAGTGCAGCAGCAACAATCTGCGGAATTACAATAAAAAAGTTAAAAATTCCCATATAAACGCCCATTTTTTGAGGTGGCAAAGCTCCCGCTAATATTGCATAAGGCATTGTGAGAATACTTGCCCACGCAAAACCTACACCCACCATAGAAAGCAATAAAAATTCTTTATTTGGGGCAAAATAAATTGAAATCAAACCCAAACCGCCAAAAATTAAGCCTATTGTGTGAGCAGTTTTTCTGCTGGTAGCTTTTGCAAAAGGCGGAAAAAAGAATGCAAATAACGCAGAAAGACCATTATACACCGCAAACATAATTCCAACCCAATCCGCACCTTCATTGTATAACGTTCCTGTGGTGTCAGGTGCTTTAAAAATATATTGTGTAACCGCACTTGTCGTATAAATCCACATTGCAAACAACGCCAACCAAGAAAAAAACTGCACAAATGCAAGTTGCATCATTGTAGCAGGCATATTCAAAAAGTCATTCCAAAGATTAGTAATGCTTTCAGGCTCGTGATGTCCTGTATCACCGTTATATTTTCGCATTTCTTCTGGAGAATATTCTTTGGTATTAAAAACTGTCCAAAGTACCGCCAACAAAAAAACTACCGCACCAAAATAAAACGACCAAATTACTGTACTTGGAATTTGTCCTTTGGGGGCTTCATTTGAAAATCCAAAATAATTTTTAAATATATAAGGCATTGCAGAGGCAACCACCGCACCCACGCCTATAAAAAACGTTTGCATTGCAAAACCACTTGTACGCTGTTTTTCAGGCAACATATCCCCCACAAATGCCCTAAATGGCTCCATACTGATATTGATGGACGCATCTAATATCCACAACATACCTGCAGCAATCCACAAACTTGGTGAGTTAGGCATCATAAACAACGCCAAAGAAGCCAAAATAGCACCTATTGCAAAAAAAGGTCTTCTACGTCCCCAAGTTGGGTGCCACATATTATCGCTCAAATGCCCTATGATAGGTTGCACCAACAAACCTGTAAGTGGCGCAGCAACCCAAAGAATGGCAATATTATCAATTTCAGCCCCAAGTGTTTCAAATATTCTGCTTACATTGGCATTTTGGAGGGCAAAACCGAATTGAATACCCAAAAAACCAAAGTTCATATTCCATAATTGCCAAAAGTCAAGGCGAGGCTTTTCTACTAAATTTTTGTTGTTCATTTATTGTTTTTTAAAATAGTAATGCAAATGATTTTTTTTTATTTGGCGAATATAAAAGACAATTTATAAAAATACTATTTTTTTTTGATTTTTTTGGATTTTTTTGCTTTTTTAGATGTTTTTTTTATTATTTTTTATGTTTTTTGAATAATGAAAAATAAGAATTGAATAATTTAGCATCAAAATAAAATTTTATTCTTTGAAAATATTGAATTTTTCAAAAAAGTGGTCAGACCTCCATAAACTACGGTGCAGACCATTTTTTTGAAAAATGTTTTTAAAATAAAAAAACAAAACAAGGTAAAGCAAAAGGGCTGTTTCATTCATAATTTATAATTTACAATTCATCATTAAAAAAGGGCTATTTCATTCACAATTCATAATTTATAATTCATCATTAAGAATGCTTTTAATATTTTTAAGTGCTTTTAACGCACAAAACACCATCAGAAAAACTTTAGAAAGTTTTTTAAATCAAACTTTTTCTAATTGGGAGGCGTGGCTGATTGATGATTTTTCACAAGATAATACTTTTCAGATTTTGGAGGAATTTGCACAAAAAGATGTACGTTTTAAAATTTGGAAAAATGAAAAAAATCTTGGACTTACCAAATCTTTAAATGTGCTTTGGGAGAAATTATATGCACTTCCGTCTGATGTTCAATCAACTATAAAATATATTGCAAGATTTGATGCTGATGATGTAATGTACCCTGAAAAACTCCAAATTCAAGTTGATTTTTTGGAAAAAAACCTTCACGTTTCGCTTGTAGGAGCATTTGCAGATTGCGAAAATCCACAAAGAGCAGATTTTTATCAAAATCTACCTATAAATACAGAAGATATAAATATCCATTTGCTATTTTCCAACCCAATTATTCACAGCAACGCAGTAATTCGTGTAAGTGATTGGCAACAACACATCAAATATTATGATGAAAATTACCGACTTGGGCAGGATTTTGAGGCTTGGACAAGAATGATACAAAAAGGGCTTATTATCCAAAATATTCCCCAAAGACTAATTCATTATACCGACCTTCCCACACGCATTACTAATGTAAAACACGATATTTTGACCGAAAGTTTTTATAAAATTAGGGCAAAAAATCTCAAATATTTTTTTGAAATAGAACCTTCTCCCCTATTTTTAGATTTATGTCATGGGCTTGTGAGCGTTTATCCAAATGAAATTAATTTAGATTTTTTAGAAAATTTAGAGAAATTTGCTTTAAAAATTTTGGAAAAAAACCAAGCCCCCCAGCCCCCAAAGGGGGAGAAAATGCAATTTGGAAAAATTATTTTTAACCAAAAATTACTTTTTGATTTTTTAGAAAAAAGAATACAAAAATACCTTGCAGGCAATACAAAATTTGGTTATAAATTTGGTGTTTTTTTCTCAAAAAACATTTTTTCAACCTATAAAAATTTTAGTTTTTTTCAAAAAATAAAATTTTGGACGAAAATTTTTTTAAAATTATGAATGAAATGATAAATTATAAATGATGAATGATAAATGAAACAGCCAACAGCCTACATCAGGATTATCAGAATTTAAGGATTAACAGAATTTTATCGAACTTTGAACCTTGAACTTTAAACCTTGAACTTTAAACCTTAAACCTTGAACTTTAAACTTTAAAAAAAAATGCTTTCTAATAATTTCACACAAGCACATTTACAAGAATTTTGTCAAAAAATATTTGAAAAAATAGGTTGTTCCACCAAAGATGCTCTACAAGCAAGCCAAGTATTGGTAAAAGCTGACCTAAGAGGCATTGATTCTCACGGTGTTGCGAGGCTTGCGGGTTATGTAGGACAATGGGAACGTGGAAAACTCAACCCAAAACCCAAAATAAACATCATTCACCAAACACCAAGCACCGCAGTAATTGATGGTGATGCAGGTTTGGGGCTTGTTATCGCACCTTATGCAATGCAAATTGCCATAGAAAAAGCCCAAAATGTAGGCACAGGTTGGGTTGCGGTGCGTAATTCTGGGCATTTTGGAATAGCAGGTTATCACGCAATGCTTGCTTTGCCCTATCAAATGATAGGAATAGCCACCACACACGCCTCAGCACTTGCTACACCTACATTTTCCAAAGAAAAATTATTAGGCACAAACCCAATTTGTATGGCAGTTCCTGCCAAAAAATACGACCCATTTGTGGCAGATTTTGCGACAACCGCAGCAGCGTATGGGAAATTGCAGATTTTGCAACGCAAAAACCTCCCTGCTCCTGATGGTTGGGTGCAAGATGCAGACGGAAACCCAACCAATGACCCACACGCACCCAAAAAAGGTGGTGCTTTGTTACCTTTGGGCGGTGATGAAATAGGAAGCAGTCATAAAGGTTATGCACTTGGGGCGATGGTTGATATACTTTCAGGCGTGCTTTCGGGTGCTAATTTTGCTAATTTTGTACCTCCATTTGCTACCGCAGGCGATACGCAAGAACGCACACCGCCAGCAGGCATAGGAACAGGGCATTTTTTTGGGGCAATGCGTGTAGATGCGTTCCAGCCAACAGAGGTTTTTTTGGATAGAATGGATATGTGGATAGAAACCTTCAAAAATGCTGAGGCAATCGCAGGAAAAAAAGTGCTTATTCCTGGTGAGCCTGAATTATTACACGAAATTGACCGCTTAAAAAATGGTATTCCTTTGATAGAAACCGTTATAAAAGATTTGGAAAGAGTAGGCGAAAAATTTGGGGTAAAGTTT
>JAAFIN010000149.1 GCA_013297825.1 Cytophagales bacterium | reverse complement strand
TAAATGGTGAATGGTAAATGGTGAATGGTAAATGGAACAGCCAACAGCCTTTTTGAGCAGGATTTTCAGGATTTTAAGATTGACAGGATTAAATACAAATTAAACTTTTGAACTTTTTGAACCTTAAACTTTTGAACCTTGAACCTTTGAACCTTGAACTTTTGAACCTTAAACTTTTTGAACCTTAAACTTTTGAACTTTTTGAACCTTGAACCTTTGAACCTTAAACTTTTGAACCTTGAACTTTTGAACCTTAAACTTTGAACTTTTGAACCTTAAACCTTTGAACCTTAAACTTTTGAACTTTTGAACTTTGAACCTTTGAACCTTAAACTTTTTGAACTTTTCTCTAAAATATTTTTTTTTCTTTCAATTAGGCATTACATTTGTAAAATATGAAATTTGGTGTATTAAACATTTTTCCAAAAAATGATTTTCCCAAATGTTTTTTTAATATATAAATAAAGATTAAAATATGAATATGGCTGTTTTTTCATTCATAATTCATAATTTATAATTCATAATTGAACAGAAGTGCATGATAAAATTTTACAAATATTTAATTTTTGGTGTAGTTTTTAGTTTTTTGGTGTGTTTTTTACAAAAAAACAACCTCAAAGCTCAAAATATATCTGAACTTTTGACCGCCCTTAATGAAGAAAAAAGTACCCAAAAACGCACAGATTTGTGTGTGGAAATAGGGCTTTTGTACCAAAAAGAACGTGCCTATCAAAAATCAGTAGAGTATTTTGAAAAAGCTACCAACACCGCAAAAACTGACGAAAAAGATAAAATATTAACCTATCTTGGACAAGCCCAAAGCCTACAAGGTGATTACACCAAAGCCATCATCACGTATAAAGAATTATTAGAAATACGCAAAAATAACCAAACCAAAGCACGCCAAACATTAGGCATTATTGCGGATTTGGAAAAAAGAAGTGAAAATTACAAAGAAGCACTTGCGTATTATGAGGATATTCTCAAAAATTATCCACCCCAAAATCAAGAGCAATCTGCCCAAATTTATAACAATATTGGTTTTCTGTATCGTAAATTAGAAGATAAAGACAAATCATTGGAAATATTGGGCAAAGCACTTACTTCTGCCAAAGAATCACAAAAACCGCAGGCAATTATCACTACATTGCTAAATATTGGTGTAACACATTCTACGCACAAAAATTATAAAGTTGCACAAGATTATTATAATCAAGCATTAAATATTGCCAAAAAAAATAACCTTGCTATCCAAACTGCTGAAACACACAATTATATAAGTGCAAATAATTGGTTGCAAACCAAAAATGAAATTGCACTTGAAAATGTAGAACAAGCCATCAAAATCGCAGAACCTTTGCAAGCTGATGATATTTTGTTGGTAAGTTACAAATTGCTTTCTGACATTTACCAACAAAAAGGCGAATTTAGAGAAGCACAAGAAGCATACAAAATGTACGAAAAAACAAAAAGTAAAAGACAAGAAAAAATACAAAAAGACCAAAAAAATGCCCTTGAAACACAAGTAAATATTGAGAAAAAAGAAAGCGAAATAAAAACACTGCTCGCTGACAAAGACCGACAAACTTCTGCCCTCAAACAATCAGAACTTGAAAAACAACAACAACAGCAAGTAATTGTCTTAAAACAGCAAGAACTTGATTTATTTAAAGCAAATCAAGCACAAGAAAAAATGAAATTTGCTAATCAAGCTCTTGAACAAAAAAGAATAGAGCAGATGCTTGAAATTGCCCAAAGAAAATTACAAGAGGATAAACAAAATCAAGAAATTGCAGAACTCCAAAATAAACAACTCCTAAAAGATGCCCAACTAAAAGAAAAAGAATCACAAGAAAAAGAACAAAAAGCTCGTACTGCTTTGCTTGAAAAAGACAAAATATTGCAAGACCAACAACTCAAAGACGAAAAAATGCTAAGAGAATCATCTAATTGGATTATTTCCTTAGGTGGAATATGCCTTTTGTTGGTACTTTTGGGGCTTGGACATACTTTTTGGACTAATTCAAAACTTACCAAACAGAAAAAAGAAATTGAAAGCAAAAACCTAATTTTAAATACAAAAAATGATGAAATTGCTAAACAAGCACAAGAACTTGAACAAAAAAATCATGAAATGCTTGCTATCAATGAAGAATTACACCAAAATCAAGAAGAACTTGAAGCACAACGTGAATATATAGAAACCACCAACAAAGACCTTCAAAAGAAAAATCAAAAACTCATAGCCAACGAAGAAATCCTTAAAAAAGCTATGGAAAAACTCAAAGCAAGTGAAATGGAACTTACCAAAATCAATGATAATCTTGCTGAAAGGGACAAACAAATTACCAATAGTATCAAAGCTGCACTTACAATTCAAGAGGCAATTTTGCCTTATCAGCAAAAATTAGACAGCTTATTGAATGATTTTTTTGTGATATATCGCCCAAAAGATGTGGTTTCTGGTGATTTTTATTGGTTGAATGAAGTGGAAGACCGTACTTTTTTGATTGCAGTAGATTGCACAGGACACGGTGTGCCTGGTGCATTTATGTCCTTAATTGCAAATACACTTTTAGATAAAATTATTCGTGTTTGGCATATTTTTTCGCCAAAAGATATTTTAAACCAAATGCAACACGAAGTTTCTACTGTTCTTCGCCAAGATGATACAGGCAATAATAATGGTATGGATATGGCAGTGATTTGTATGCAAAAAAATGAAAATGGTAGTAGAAATATTACATTTGCAGGTGCAAAAAGACCATTTTATTTTATATTGCCTAATACAAATACAGTAGGCGAGCTTGAAGGCGACCGTAAATCAATAGGTGGTTTTCAAAATGCTGATATTCAATTTACCAATAAAACCATTATTCTTCCAAAAAATTCATTGCTTTATATTGGTTCTGATGGTATGCCTGACCAAAATAACGAAAAAAGAAAACGTTTTACAGAAACAAAACTAAAAAACGTGCTTTTGGAAAATGCTACTTTGGATATGAACACCCAAAAAGAAAATTTGGAAAATGCCATCATTACGCATATGACCAACACAACCCAACGTGATGATATGCTTTGGATTGGGGTTAGGATTTAGATTTGTTTGTGATGTAAAAACTAAAAACTTGGAAGACTATGTATTTTTTCAAAAAATCTGGGAACTACGGAAAAGTATTAAAAAGTATTTTTTAACGATTTTAAGGTATTTTTCCTTTGTGAAAAAATTATTAAAAAATAAATTTTACGCCTAAAAAAAAGGTCTGTACCGTAGCTTGCGGAGGTCTGACCTTTTTTTATTCGCTAAAAATTGTTTTTTTGTGGTTTGGAAATTTCAAAAAATATCGTCAGACCTTCGTAAACTACGGTACAGACGATATTTTTTGAAATTTCTGCAGTTCCCAGAAAAATATATTTTTTCAAAAAAATAAAAAAATATAATCAAAAAAACATAAATTTGCGTGATTTTCAAAAACCTTAGTATTCTTCTAAAAAATGAAATACTAAGGTTTTTATAATTTTCAAAAATTTAATCTAAAAATTTTACCCAAAAAACCCTTTTTTTGAGGAATTGAAATGAAAAGTTATGTAGATTTGATAGAACAAACTTTTGATTTTCCCACCAAAGAATTTCGTGTGGAAAATGATGGTTTGCTTTTTAATGGTGTGCCTTTGATGAATATTATCCAAAAATATGGTACTCCGCTCAAAATTACGTATTTACCCAAAATCCGTGAGCATATCCTGTATGCCAAAGAGATTTTTAACAAAGCTATCAAAAAGTATAATTATGCTGGTAATTATACCTATTGTTATTGCACAAAATCCTCACATTTTCGTTTTGTATTGGAAGAAGTATTAAAACATGATACGCACCTTGAAACTTCCTCTGCCTATGATATGCCTATCATAAAACGATTGTATGAATTGGGTAAAATTACAAAAGACCATTATATCATTTGTAATGGGTTTAAAAGACCTTCTTATATCCAAAATATTCGCCAAATGTTGGAAGAAGGTTTTAATTGTTTGCCTATTTTGGACACACTCAACGAAATAGACGAGTACAAAGACCTCAACGTAAAAGCTATTAACGTAGGCATACGTGTAGCATCAGACGAAGAACCCAATTTTGCGTTTTATACCTCACGTTTGGGTGTGCGTTACAACGACATCAATCAGCTTTACAAAGAAAAAATTGCTTCTCACCCACAATTTCGCCTCAAAATGTTGCATTTTTTTATCAACACAGGGATAAAAGATAGTGCATATTATTGGAGTGAATTGAATAGATTTATGTACAAATATTGCGAATTACGCAAAGTTTGTTCTACATTGGACACTATTGATATTGGGGGTGGTTTTCCTATCAAAACTTCTTTGCAATTTGAGTATGATTATCAATATATGGCTGACCAAATTATTGAGGTAATTCAATGGATTTGCAACAAAAATAACGTGCCTGTTCCTAATATTTTTACAGAATTTGGCAGTTATACCGTAGGCGAGTCTGGTGCAATCGTGTATTCAGTTATTGACCAAAAACTCCAAAATGACAAAGAACTTTGGTATATGATTGATGGCTCTTTTATCACGCATTTGCCTGATGTGTGGGGAATGAACCAAAAATATATTATGATGGCAGTCAATAATTGGGATAATACATTTCACAAGGTAAATCTTGGAGGGCTTACGTGTGATTCTATGGATTATTACAATGCAGAAGCACACATTTCGGAGGTGTTTTTACCCATTTTTGATGCAGAAGAACAAGAAAAACAGTATATTGGATTTTTTCACACAGGAGCTTACCAAGATTCTTTGGGAGGATATGGAGGCATACAACATTGTTTAATTCCTGCCCCAAAACACGTAATTGTTCGTGAAAATGAAGATGGTACTATTACTGATGAATTATTTTCTGATGAACAAAAAAGTGATACTATGCTGAAAATATTAGGCTATACAGAATAATAATGATGAATGGTAAATGTTAAATGATGAATGAAACAGCCAAACGCAATAAAAGCCTTATCAAAATTCAAGAATTTTGATAAGGCTTTTATTATTTGCATTTATATTAAAAAAATGTAATACAAAGCAAATTTTAAAAGTATTAAAGAATGAATTAAAAACAAAATGGATACTTTTAAAAATAGGCATAAATGCCTATTTTATACATATTGTTACGATTTTTATGTAAAGCACAGGCATTTATGCCTGTAAAATGCCAAAAATATCCATATTAAAATTCACACATTCCTAAAAGAAAAAATTATCTTTTATGCGTATTTTATTATTTATTTTATGTTTTTTATTTCTAAAAAACAATTCTACACTTGCACAAAGTAAATATGACGAAACTTGGATTTTTCGTGTGCAAGTTCAAGACAAATATGCTTGTTTTACGGTTATTTTACAAAAAGACTCTTTACAACAATATACCAAAGGCTATATTTATACTGCACAAAAAAGGATATATTTTGATAAAATAGAAACCACAAAAATTGGTTTTAATTTGTATCTATACAGTCAGTTTTCAATGTTTATTTGTAGAAATACTGATATGATAGGTGGAAGCGGTGCTATAGGCGAATGGCATCAATTTCATTTTTTTAAAAAATCTACCAAAATGCCTTTTGATGCCAAGATTGAACCATACAGCAATTATTTGGAAAACACCAAAAAATTAAGTAATCAAATGTGCAAAGGCATTTGGGGAATTACAATGTGGGAAAATGAAAAATTAGAAAATGAAAAAAAAGTAATACTGCGTATTCAACCTGTGCAATCCAATGCAGAAATTCCTAATCATTTAGAAAAAGGCATTTTAGAAAAAGACAACACAATAAAATGTCAATTTGAAGGAATTGAAGGTTTGGAAAATCTTTGGTTGGAAGGTTGGGACAGGTGGAATGAATTTGACGGAAAGGGAATGTGTCATTTTCATTTATTTGATGGTAAAAATATTGCTTTATTTATGGGTGAATACACCAAAGACAAACTAAAAGGTGAATTATTTTTAAAAAATAAAACCTTAAAAATTGAAGGGAAAAGGAAATTATAAACAACAAACTTAAAATAAAAAATTTTTGATAAATGGTTTTTAAATTGAGCTTTTGAGCTATTTTGAGCCTTTTTTAAACTTATTATCTCAAAGCATTGTCCTCAAATCCCTCAAAAGTTTGTTAGAAAATACAAATTCGTTTAATTCATTTACATCACTTTTTGAGATATTACTTTTATCACCTTGCCAAAGTTTATGACCTTGTTGCATAAAAATAATATGTTCGCCTATTTCCATCACCGAATTCATATCGTGGCTTACGATAACCGTTGTAATATTATTTTCTTGTGTAATTTCGTGAATAAGATTATCAATTTTGATAGAAGTAAGGGGGTCAAGTCCTGAATTTGGCTCATCAACAAACAAATATTTGGATTGCAAAACAATCGCCCTCGCAATACCAACACGTTTTTTCATACCACCACTTATTTCGGAGGGCATACGTTTTGTTGCGTGAGAAAGTCCCACACGTTCAAGACAAAGATTTACCCTGTCCTGTTTTTCGCTTTTGGACATTGTACTAAGCATATCTAAGGGAAACATTACATTTTGTTCAACGGTTTTGCTGTCAAATAATGCACCACCTTGAAAAAGCATACCAATTTCACGCCTAATTTCACGTTTGAGGTCTTTGTCTGCTTTTGTAAATTCCCTGCCTGTATAAAGAACTTCGCCCTCATCAATATTTGTAAGTCCAACAATACATTTTAGCAAAACACTTTTTCCTGTGCCACTTGCCCCAATAATCATATTGGTTTTGCCTTGATAAAAAGTAGCGTCTATGCCTTTGAGGACTTCTCTCCCACCAAAAGATTTTTTTATGTTTTTGAGTTCTATCATTTGTTTTTTATTACAATGTAGCACACACTTTTAGTGTGTGGTTGTGTCAAAATAACACACACTGAAAGTGTGTGCTACAAACTAAATTTATATTTTTAAAAATTGAGTTGATAAAAAAATATTTCGCAAAAATACAGGAATTTCTATTTTTTTTCCATTTTTTTAGGAAATTTCTTTAAAAAATACAAAAATGACCGATAGTCATTTTGTAACTTATAGATTAAAGTGTTACTTTTGCAAAACATTTTCATTCAGAAAATATTTTACAACAAAATAAAAAATATAAAAATAATATATTGTTATGACCAAAATCCGTGCAATGATTACAGGCGTAGGTGGTTATGTACCTGAATACATATTGACCAATCAAGAATTGGAGAAAATGATAGATACTAATGACGAATGGATAACCACACGCACAGGCGTAAAGGAAAGGCGTATTCTCAAAGGTGAAAATATGGGAACTTCACATTTAGCGGTGCCTGCGGTATTGGAACTTTTGAAAAAAACCAATACAAAACCTGAAGAAATTGACTTGTTGATTTGTAGCACTACCACGCCTGATTTTGTTTTTCCTGCAACTGCTAATATTATTTCACACGAAGTAGGAGCAACCAATGCTTTTAGTTTTGATATGCAAGCAGCGTGTTCTGGTTTTTTGTTTGCACTCAATACAGGGGCGCAATACATAGAAACAGGTCGTTACAAAAAAGTTATTATTGTGGGTGCTGATAAAATGTCGTCTATTGTAGATTATACTGACCGCACTACTTGTGTATTATTTGGTGATGGTGCTGGTGCAGTAATGCTTGAACCTAATTCAGAGGGTTTTGGATTGTATGATGCAGTTCTCAAAACCAATGGTGCAGGACATCATCACTTACACCAAAAAGCTGGTGGAAGTCGCAGACCTCCAACACACGAAACGATTGATGAGCGTTTGCATTATGTGTATCAAGAAGGGCAAGCAGTATTCAAACACGCTGTTGTGGGAATGGCTGATGCTGCTGCTGAAGTAATGGAACGCAACAATCTAAAAGGTGATGACATTGCTTTTTTGGTGCCTCACCAAGCAAATAAACGCATTATAGATGCAACTGCTAACAGAATGGGCATCAATGAAGAAAAAATTATGCTAAATATTCACCGTTACGGAAATACAACAAATGGTACTTTGCCTTTGTGTCTTTGGGATTTTGAGAAAAATCTAAAAAAAGGTGATAATCTTATATTCGCAGCGTTTGGAGGTGGTTTTACGTGGGGAGCAATTTATTTGAAATGGGGAATTTAAAGTAATTAAGAATTAAGAATTAGGAATTAGGAATGAAACAGCCAAATTCAATAGAGTTTTTAAAATGAAGTCTAAAAATTGATAAAAAATATCAAAACTTCACGAAAAAAGAAAAAAAATCCGTGAAAATCTGTGTTAATCCGTAAAATCCGTGTTCCAAAATGGTTTTATTTAAAGAACTCTAATGATGAATGATTGATAAAAAACTATAATTATATCACAAAAAATACAGTTTTTTTTTAAACTTATTTTTTGTGATATTTTTTTTATCAAAAAAATGTTTATTTTTGTAATAATTTCAGCTAAAAAATGATATTTTTAATAATTATTTAGCTTTTAAAGGATTTTTTTAAATTATTTCAAAATGAATGCCTACGTACACGCAGAAATTTCAGTCAAAAAACGAGGTGGAAAAATAGAAGATTATTATGCCATACACGATTTTATGGATTGCACCAAAGAATTGTGTAGTGATAACCGACACCGCATTTTGCATACGCTTTGGGGCGTGAAACAAGTCATCATTCCTATTTTTGGGCATACGATTATCAACAGTGATGGCAAGGCAATTAATGTCAAAGATTTGTGTGAACAAGACCATATTTTGCCTGATTATCGCAGTCGTTTTATTCCAACTTTGGCAGATTTTGTAGAGGCAATTTCTACACAAGAGGGCGATTTGGGGCGATTTCAAGCGTTTTTTGAGGCTTACAAACACCATTCAGAACTTTGTCGTCTTTTGCTTTCACCGCTCAATCACACAGGACAAGCCAAATCTTTGCTTATCACGCATAATAGTTGGTTTGTGAATGATATTGTGCCTTTGATTTTCAAAACTTCGCCTGTTTTACAAGAATTTTCTATTGCTCCAAGCGAATTATTTAATCGTATGTCTTTTGAATTATGGATGGATAATGGTGCTGAATGTCCTAATAGTACCAAAAATGTAGATATTTTGCGTGTGAAAAATTAAACTAAAACAATTTTTATTTTTATGGAAAAAAGTATTTTTATTTTGAGGGAGCCTGTATGGATATACAATGATGAGGATTCATACAGGTATGGAGGTGTAAATGAAATTTACAAAAAATTTACTATTTATGAGGAAGCATTAGCAGAAAAAAATAAGCTAAATACACAAATTGCAAAAGACGATAAACTTGCAAAAGGAGAATTTAAAAAGTTTAATTTTGCTAAAATAATTGAACAAAAAAATGTGTTTGCATATTTCAAAGAACATTTTGGAATGGATTGGAATAGAATTTGGGAAAGTGATGCAATAGATAAATCTAAGGTAACAAAAAAAGAATTTCAAAAAGCTATCAATGCCTTTATTAGAAAAAAAGCCTTGCAAAATGATAATCACATTATTTATTTGCTTAATTTAATAAAATTAGAGTTTTATCAAATTGTAGAAATAAAAGAAAAAGATTGTATTTATAAAATCATTGGTAATAAAAATTTTAAGGATTTTTCAGTGTTGCAATGGAATAAACAAGAGTATGAAAGTGAAGATTATTTTATGTTGCTGGAACAGGCAGAACAACAAATAAACTATTTGTTTTGTAATTATTTATACCGCATTGATGAAGAAGATAATATACAAATGAAAGGCTCTCTATCTGACCTAAGTGAGGCTCCTAATATTTTAGAAGGTTATATCAAAAATCATTCACATTGTTTTGTGTATGATAATGAAAATAAAAAACTTTTTATAAAAGGTATTTCTCGCAAAGGAAAAAGATACAATAAAATAACACACCTTCAAGAAAAGGAAAAAATATTTGAACTAATGCGTGGTTTTATTGCTTTATTGCGTCCTGAAAAAAATCCTTTTGTAGTTAAATCTATTCCTACTTCAGAAATTCCTGAAAAGTATTTGGAATATGAAAGAAGAATACAACAAGGGGAAGAAGAAAGAAAAAAATGGCTAGAAAATAATCCTTCAAATGATGATGATTTACCTTTTTAAAAAACCAACAAAAAATAGTCGTCTGAAAATTTTTTATTAAAAAAGCAAAAAATGATTTGTCATTCTGGAAGAATCTGGCTGTTTCCTGCATAGAACAGTCAGATTGCTATGTAATAACATCTAAAAAAAAACAATAAAAAAATAAAATTCCTTTTTCTATCGTTTTTTTAATTTTTTTAAAAGATTTTTGCAAAAACCTATAAGGTTTTTAAAACCTTATAGGTTTGATAATCATAGAAACATTAACAAAACAAAAAATGACATATCTTATTCTTACCACATTATTTACCGTAATGTGGTTTATTGTTTTTCGCTTATTTCGCAATTATCAAATCAACACTTTTACCGCAGTATTTACCAATTATTGGGTTTGTGTGCTGACAGGGCTTATTACGTTTGGTTTTGGAAATATTATCAACCAAATAAACTTTGGCGAAACTTGGCAATTACTCGCACTTTCGTTGGGTGGCTTGTTTATTGGAACGTTTTATTTGACTGCTTATAGTACCCAACACGCAGGCGTAACGATTACGAGTGTGTCAGCCAAAATATCTTTTGTGCTTACAGTGGTATTAAGTCGGTTGATTATTCCTTCAAATGATGTGCTGGATACGCTGAATATTTTAGGTATGTGTGTGGTAATTTTGGCAATATTTGCGGTAACGCACCAATCCAATAGCCAAAAAAATGATGCACAAAATAGCAATATTATCATTCCTTTGGCGGTTTTTGGGCTTACGGTTTTGGTGGATACCTCTGTAAATTACATCAATGCGTATTATGTAAAACCTGAAAATTCTGCACTTTTTTCGGTGCTTACATTTATGGGAGCAGGTTTGGTAGGTTTGATTATTGTTATTTTTAAAATTTTACAAAAAAGTTTTGCTTGGGAAACTAAGAATTTTATTGGTGGAATTGCTTTGGGTGTGCCTAATTTTTTCTCACTTTATTATTTGTTATTAACTTTGCAAGCATATAATAACAATGGTGCTTTTGTATTTCCTATTTTTAATGCTTTTGTGATAATTGCGTCTACTTTGGCAGGTGTTTTATTGTTCAAAGAAAAATTATCTTGGATAAATTATGCAGGATTAGCCTTAGCATTGCTTTCTATTGGACTTATGGCACATCAGAAATTAGTGTAAAAAGCCCCCCAGCCCCCAAAGGGGGAGTTTTAATCCAATTTATTTTTTATTTTATGCCTTTTAGTTCCCCCTTCGGGGGTTAGGGGGCTTCTTTGATTATGAAAACACAAATCACAGATTTTTTTAAAAATCTACAAAAAGAAATTTGGCAAAAATTAGAAATTGCTGACGGAAAAGGAAAATTTGTGCCTGACCAGTGGCAACGAGAAGAAGGCGGTGGAGGAATTTCAGGAATATTACAAAAAGGAAATGTTTTAGAAAAAGGAGGCGTAAATTTTTCTGCAGTTTGGGGAAAAATGCCTCAAATGTTGGCTTCAAGGGACAATTTTGGTGATGGCGAATTTTATGCAACAGGCGTTTCCATTGTGTTGCACCCACACAATCCATTTGTGCCAATCATTCACATGAATATCAGATATTTTGAAATGAATGGTGGCGAAAAATGTTGGTTTGGTGGTGGAATTGACCTCACACCGCATTATGTTGTGTCTGAAGATGCTAAATATTTTCACCAACAACTCAAAAATGTTTGTGATAAACATCATTCTTCTTATTATCCTGAATTTAAACGTTGGGCTGACGACTATTTTTTTATCAAACACCGCAAAGAAACACGTGGTGTAGGTGGAATATTTTTTGATAGACTTGTAGCAAATGATGAATTTAGTTTGGAAGATAGGTTTGCGTTTGTGCAAAGTGTAGGCAATTCTTTTGCTGATATTTACACATATTTTATGCAAAAAAACAAAGATATTCCTTTTGAACCTCAAAATAAAGAATGGCAATTATTGCGTAGAGGGCGTTATGTAGAATTTAATTTGGTGTATGATGCAGGTACAAAATTTGGCTTAGAAACTGATGGCAGAATAGAAAGTATATTGATGAGCCTTCCACAATATGCAAGTTGGCAATATAATTTTCAAGCACAACCCAATTCTCAAGAAGAATTTACATTAAACCATCTCAAAAAAGGGATTGAATGGAATGATAAATGATAAATGTTGAATGGTAAATGGAACAGCCAAATACATTTGGATATAAATAATGGTAAATGATAAATTTATACAAATAAGATTTGGAAAATCTCCAAAATTTTATTTGTATTTTTTTTTACAGAATATTTTTCAATTCCTAATTCTTAATTTCTAATTCTTAATTTCTAATTCTTAATTTCTAATTCTTAATTTCTAATTCTTAATTTCTAATTCTTAATTTCTAATTCTTAATTTCTAATTCTTAATTTCTAATTCTTAATTTCTAATTCTTAATTT
>JAAFIN010000151.1 GCA_013297825.1 Cytophagales bacterium | reverse complement strand
CGCCAAAACCAAACACCGCTTGGATATGGCGTGTATTTTGGATTTTGTTAATTGTAACTGCTATTGAATTTATCATTGCATTGGCATTGCCTGTGTCCATTGTTCCCACTTCTATCAAAAATTTTCTTTATATTTTTCTTACAATCGTAAAAGCAGCTTATATTGTAGGTGAATTTATGCACCTTCGCCACGAAGTAAGATTTTTGCTTTGGGCTATTATTTTACCAATGATTTTTATTGTTTGGTTGCTTGCTATCCTTATCGCAGAAGGTGGCTCTGTATTTGAATTAAGAACGATATTTAGATAATTTTTAAATAAATTTTTCTAAAAAATAAAAAACCCTAACACCATAAAAATTCCTTTTATGGTGTTAGGTTTTTAAATGCCAAATTTAAAATTTTAAAAAAAATAATATCACTTTTAACAAAAAAATTATAATGAAATTAAAATTCACTTTCCTATTTTTATTGCTTTTTATAAGCATTTTTTCTTTCTCTGTAAATGCTCAAATTAAAAAAGCAGATTTTGAACAAACTCTTTTGGAATTAGGCAAAACAGCAAAAGATATTTTTGAAGTGGAAATAATACATCACAAAGAACAAAATATAAGCGAGCGTAAAAGAGACAATGATGTTTCTTTTCAAGCCTTCTTAACAGAAGTTGGGCTAAAAATGATAACTACTGCTACTGATAATAAAGGAAAGCGAATTGTTTTAATTCCTTATTCATCTATGAAAATGATGTCTATTTATGGTAGAGCAGACTATTTGGCTATTAAAATTTATACTGAATTTTAGTTGAAATTTTTTGTTATTACCTCATTATCTAAAAAACCCTAACAACATAAAAATTCCTTTTATGTTGTTAGGGTTTTTTTTGCCAAATAATCAAAAACAAAATTTTTGTTGCTTGATTATATGCTGTTTTTGAAGTGTGATAACAATTATTTTTATGCCTAAATACGAAAAATCAAAAAAAAAAAAGTTTTTTTCTGTATTTTTAAAAATTTGAATAACTTTTGCTATATTTACAACCAAGCACCCAAAACCCTAATTAAATGGCTTGTATGTGCAGTTTATTTTTTATTTTTCCTTTTCCATACATAGATTTTTCTTTTTTATAAAATATGAAATTAGACGTTCGCTTACTAAAATCAGTGCTTACAATTTTTGATGAATTGGTAGGCAATGGCATTTCATTGGTGTATTTGGGTGAGTTTAGCCACGAAATTACCAAAATGTTTACTTCTATGGCAGAAGATGACATGGAACGTGAAGGTGAAACCACCAGCACACGCAAAAAAGTATATCACGTAATGGTGGAAACCCTCCAAAATATGACACGACATTCTGACGAAATCACAGAAGGAAGTGTAGGAAAAGGACTTTTTATGATTGGAAAAAAAGAAGATAGTTATTATATTATTACTTCCAATCGTATCAGTACCGACAAAAAAGATGTACTGGAAAGTGCATTGCAACAGATAAATCACGCTTCCAAAGACGAACTCAAAGAAATGTATCGCAAACAAATCAAAGAAGGCAAACTTTCTACAAAAGGCGGTGCAGGGCTTGGACTTATTGATATTGCACGCAAAACCACAGGAAAACACGATTTTCAATTTATTCCTTTTTCTGACGAACATTATTTGTTTGTGCTTAAAGTTGAAATCAACACACGCATCATCAGGGAGCAAATTCGCCAACAAGAAAAAGCTGAAGCTGAGGCAGAAGCTATTAAGCGTGTAACTTTCCAATCAGCTCCGCCCATCACAGACCTTAAACATCAACACACAAAAGATAATAAAAAAGAATAAATAAATGTTGAATGGTAAATGGTAAATGAAACAGCCAAATAAGAGCAGGATTTTCAAGATTTTAGAATTGACAGGATTTTTACCTAAAACTTCAATTTGATTTTTTATATAATCAACGTTTGGTGTTATCATCAAACGTTTTTTAATTATTTATTTCTTGCAAAAAATTTAATATCTTTTTTTGATTAAAAAAAACCTTTATTTACATATCTAAAAAAAAATAAAAAAATAATTATCTTATTATTTTTACTTATTGTTTTTATTTATGTTTTTTATTTATCTTTGAGGCAATTTTTTAGCAAATTTATATGAATTTAAAGGGTTTTAATTTTTTTGAATACCACACCCAAATAAGCCAAGATAATATTATTTTGTCTTATAAAGGCCCTCTTACTGACGTGCTTTTGGCAGAATTTAGTAGAGATATTCGCCAAAAACTACAAGAGGAAGACTCCAAAGTGGGTAAAAAAGTATTTGCTATTTTTATGGAATTGGCACAAAATGTATTGTACTATTCCAAAGAAATAAATCATTTTGGTAATCGTGATAAAGTGGGAACGCTGGTTATTGTCCAAAATGATACAGAATACAAACTCATCACAGGAAATTTGGTGTATAAAACAGCAGTCCAAAAATTATTGGAAAAATACGAAGCTATTAGCACCCTTGACCGTGATGCATTGCGTGAATACAAACGCAAACTTCGCAATGACCCTCAAAATGAGGAAAGCAAAGGCGCAGGTATTGGACTTGTGCAGGTGGCACTTACCGCAGATAATAAAATTGAAATAAAAATTAAAGAACTTTTAGGAGATATGGCTTTTTATGCTATTTTTGTAACTGTAAAAAAACAATCAGAAGAAGAAAGCAATAATGCAACCCCAACAGAATAATATTTTTTAATATTATTTTTAATCCTAATTTTTTTTTACCTAATAATCTTTTTTAAGAAAAAAATTACTAAACCAAAATAAAAAATACTTTTTTTAATACTATGGAAAATTTGGAAATATCAGGCAAAAGTGATGTTTATTTTATCCCTGAGGTAATGCTTAATGGAAGCAATGGCGTTTGTGAAATATCTGGTGAATCTTATTTGGAAGATACCGATGAATTTTATAACCAAATTATCAACTGGCTTAATAAATACATCAACGAAGTAAAAAAAGGAATTACATTTAATTTTAAACTTACTTACTTCAATACAAGTTCTTCACGTAGTATTCTTAATATTTTGCGTGTTTTGAAAAAATATGAGGACGAAAGCGGTCAAGTAGTCGTTAATTGGTATTATCCAGAAGATGACGACAGCATTGCAGAAGAAGCAGAGGACTATATGAAAGATACAGGACTAAAAATCAATATGTTTTCGTTTGAACCTGAAAACTAAAATAAAAGCGAAATCTAAACCAAACCTATAAGGTTTTTAAAACCTTATAGGTTTCTTCCAATTTTTGAATTTGTTAAAAAATTAATGAAGAAAAACAATACAAAATACCTATGTTTATTGTTGATTTGGGCGTTTGTGATGTGCTTTCACATCACAAGTGAAATATATGCCCAACCCAATCCACGCATAGAAAAATTGGAAAATACACTCAAAATTACAAGTAGCGACACTGCCAAAGTAAGAATTTTGAATAATTTGTATGAGGAATATCTTAATGCCAAAGAAAGTTCTGCAAAAGTACGAAAGTATGCAGAAGATGCATTAAATATTGCTGAAAAAGCAAAATTTACACAAGGAATTATTATAAGTGCTGATAATATTGGTAATATTTATCAATTACAAGGTGATTATAACAAAGCCATTGAGTTTTTTTTAAAGGCATTAAATCTTAAAGAAAACCAAAAAGATAATTCAAAAATAGCAGACAGTTATAACCGACTTGGGGCTTGTTATGCGTTGTTGAATGAAAATGAAAAAGCACTTAATTTTTTAGAAAAGGCATTAAATATTCGCCAAAATTCCAAAGATAAATTAGGCATTGCTACCACATTTACCAATCTTGGTATTGTATTTTATAAAAAATCTGAATACGACAAATCTATCCAATATCACCAAAAAGCACTTGCAATGGCAGATTCGCTTTTGGATAGAAAACTTATAGCAAATAATCTGCACCGCTTAGGCGAAACATTTTTTCAGCAAAATAATATCGGAGATGCTTCACGCTCATTTCGCCAACTGCTTTATATGGCACAGCGTAGCGGTGATAGTGGCGATATGCAAAAAGCCTATCAAGGACTTTCTCAAATAGCAGTTACACAATCCAACTATAAGCAGGCTTACGAATATCATCAATTATACGCCAACATTAGAGAAAGTTATTTTAAAGACCTCCAAAATACCACACAAGGACGCTTAGAAGAAAGTAATGCAGTTGCAGAATTGGAACGCAAAAAAAGAGCTTTGATAGAAGCAGAATCACATAGACAAACTTTGTGGATTTATCTTTTGATTGCGGTGGTCTTGTTGGTGCTTGTGATTGTATTTTTCTTGTATAGAAGCAATGTTTTGAGTAAAAAAACAAACAAAATGCTCAAAACACAAAAAGACGAAATTGAAAAAACCTCCAAAGAACTTGCCACACAAAAAGAAATATTGCAGGCAAGTAAAACAGAAATTGAAGCTAAAAATAAAGAATTAGAAGCAAGTAAAACAGAGATTGAAAGTAAAAATGATGCTATCAATCGCAAAAATGAAATACTTGAAGCTACTTTTAAAGAAATAGACCGCAAAAATAAAGATATTACCGCAAGTATTACCTACGCAAAACGTATTCAGGAATCAATGTTGCCTACGCCTGTTCAAATAACAGAAGGTTTTCCTGAAAATTTTATACTGTTTAGACCTCGTGATATTGTTTCAGGTGATTTTTATTGGTTTTCTCAAAAAAATGGCAAAATTATATTTGCAGCGTTGGACTGCACAGGACACGGTGTTCCAGGTGCGATTATGTCAATGTTAGGCGATTCTTATCTTAACCAAATTATCAATTTACAAGGCATTACTGACCCAAATTGGGTGTTGGAAGAATTGCATAATAGCATAGGAATTGCACTAAATCAAGAAGAAACACAAAATCAAGACGGTATGGACGTTGCACTTTGTATCATAGACCCACGCAAGAAAAAATTAGAATTTGCAGGGGCAGGCAGACCGTTGCTTTTGATACAAAATGGTCAAATGAATGTGATAGAATCAAGTAAATTGCCTGTGGGCGGTTTTCAAAAAGATAGGGAAAGGGTATTTACTTCGCATAGTTTTACGTATAGTCCAGAAAATCCATTGTGGATATATGTATATTCTGACGGTTTTCAAGACCAATTTGGGGGACAAAGAGGGCGTAAATTTTCTAAAAATCGCCTTGAAGAACTCCTTTTTGAACATCATCAGGAATCTATGCCTGAACAACGCAAAATTTTGAATAAAACACTCATTGATTGGATGGGAACAAATAGACAAATGGACGATATTCTTGTAGCAGGATTTAAACTAACCTAAAAAAGTTCAAAGTTTAAGGTTCAATTTTCTTTTATAGGTTTTTAACTCTTGGAGGGTTTGAAACCCTCCAAGAGTTTTAGATTTGAATAACTTTAAAATTTTTTGACCTTTTTCTTAAACCTTAAACCTTAGACTTTGAACTTTTTTAAACCTTGAACTTTTTTTTTGTATGGAAGATTTATTTATAAAAGAAACACCCACTACACCAGAGGTGGCTTTTAAAGTGGAAGATGGTATTTTTGAAATAAAAGGTGTATCAATTCCAGAGGATACAGAAGATTTTTATAATCCTTTGTTGTATCATATTGAAGAATTTTTGACAAAACACAATCCTACAAAGGTAACACTTGCCCTAAAATTGATTTATGTCAATACAAGTACCTCTGGTATGATTGGAAAAATCATAAAATTATTAGAAAATACTGCTTCCCTTGAACAGGAGATTATTGTGCAGTGGTTTTATGAAACTGAGGACGAAGATATGAAAGATTTGGGTGAGGATTTTCATTCATTTTCTACCCTAAAATTTGAGATGATTCCTTGTGAGGAAATATCTTAGAAAAAGTTTAAAGTTTAAGGTTTAAAATGTAGCGCAAACCTACAAGGAATGTATAAATTCTAATTTGAATATATTTGACATTTCACAGGCATAAATGCCTGTGCTATACATAAAAATACAGAAATATGTATAGAATAGGCATTTATGCCTATTTTTTAAAAGTATTGATTTTATTTTTAATTCATTTTTTAAAATCAAAACACACTAAAAGTGTGTGCTACAAACCTTTTGAGGATTTTGCAGAGGCAATTCCAAAATCTGGGGCTTTGGTGTATAGTCAAGAAGATTCTATTGCTTCGGTAATTGGTGCAAAAGAATTTGCAGATATGCAAGCAATTCCTTATTTGGCACATTCTCACAAAATTTTAGATGGTATTACGTATCTTATTACGCCAAAAAATGAACGCATAAAATTAGAAGTTTTTGGAGAACATAATCTCAAAAATATTGCTTGTGCAAAGACAATTTGTAGCAAAATAGGTGTTACAGAAGATGGATTTTATCAGGCAATTTCTACGTTTAAAGGTGCGTCAAAACGCTTAGAAAAAGTAAAAGAAACTGATAATTTCATTTATTTTAAAGATTTTGCACACGCACCTTCCAAAGTAAGTGCAACCACAAAAGCAGTAAAAAACCAATTTGTGGAACGCAAACTTGTAGCTTGTTTTGAATTGCATACTTACAGCAGTCTTAATGCGGAGTTTATTCCGCAATACAGGGATACACTTGCACCTGCTGACGTGGCGATTGTGTATTATGATGCACATACATTAGCATTGAAAAATATGCCTAATTTAGATGAAAATTTTGTAAAAAATGCTTTTGACCACGATAATCTGCACGTTTTTACAGATATTCAAAAATTAAAAGATTTCCTTAAAAATATAAATTGGCATAATAAAAATCTATTATTGATGAGTTCAGGAAGTTTGGACGAAAAAATAAACGAGATTTTTTAATGTAGTTTAAGGTTCAAGGTTTAAAGTTCAAGGTTTAAAGTTTAATAAATTCTCTTAATCTTGAAAACCTTTTTTGTTTGGCTGTTTCATTTACCATTTACCATTCACAATTTACCATTAAAAAGGGTTGTTTCATTTATCATTCACAATTTACCATTAAAAAGGGCTGTTTCATTTACCATTCACCATTTAACATTTACCATTAAAAAACTTGGTTTTCGCAGAAAATATACAAAAAGCCTACGGAGATGTAGCGGTGCTGAAAGGCATTGATTTATTGATACAAAAAAGTGAAGTTGTGAGCATTGTAGGTGCGTCAGGTGCAGGTAAAAGCACACTTTTGCACATATTGGGTACGCTTGACAAAGTAGATACAGGTAGAGTGCGTATAGGCGATACAGATATACACACACTTACAGGCAATAAATTAGCTGAATTTCGCAACCAAAAAATTGGTTTTGTGTTTCAATTTCATAATCTTTTGCCTGAATTTACGGTATTAGAAAATGTTTGTTTGCCTGCTTATTTGGCAAGAAAAAGTAAAATTGATGCTCAAAAAAAAGCAACTGAATTGTTGGAATTTTTGGGGTTAAAAGATAGACTTACGCACCTTCCTGCTCAACTTTCAGGAGGCGAACAACAACGCACTGCAGTTGCACGTGCTTTAATCAACAAGCCAGAAGTAATATTTGCTGATGAGCCAAGCGGAAATCTTGACACACACAACGCCCAAGAATTACATCAACTGTTTTTTTCGTTGAGAAAAGAATTTGGGCAAACTTTTGTGATTGTAACACACAATCCTTTGCTTGCTGATATGTCAGACCGCAAAATCGTGCTTGAAAAAGGGAAGATTATTAGTGAGTAATCTAATTTTTTATGCAAGCATCTATTTCTTTTTTATACATTTTATAAAAAGGGAAATGAAAACCTTTTTTAACTATAGAATCCAGTTTAGAATTTGAAGTATTTTTTACTTCAAATTCTTCTTTTTTTTTATTCCATTTGTAAGTTATTTGTTCAATTTTCCTAAAAATTACCTTTTCTTTGTATGTGTTTGCATATTGAACACTAATTTTTATGTTATTTTCAATATCCCAATCATAATCACATTCTATGTTGTGAAACATCTCCCCCATTTTAAAAGAATATTCAGGGAAAAAACATCTTGTATAAAAACTAAATACATCTTTGATTAAATTTGTTTTCAAAATATAGACATGTATTTTGTTTCCTCCTGTACCTGTACCCCAAAATGCACTTTCACAAAAAATAAATTTATTTTTTATATTGATTTGTGTTTCTTTAATTCTGTTATTGGAACTAACAGTTGTAAGATGTACCCATTTATAGCTTTCTTTTTTAAAAATAAGTGCAGATTTAACACTTGCAAGTTTTTCAGGTAATTCTATGATTAAAATTTTCTCTTTTACACTATCATCATCTAAATTTTGATGCAAAAATTCTATTATTACTTGATTTGTATCATTTTCTTCTTTTTTTAAAGCCAATTTAAGTTTTTCAGGAAGGTTTTTTATAGCAGTTTTTTGGTTGTGATATTTTTCTAAATTTACCAAAGTTTCATTTTCCCAAATGTATTTTGGAATGGTATCAATGTTTGATTTTTTTTCAGCAATATCATTTTTTTTCGCTTTTTCACAAGCACAAAAAGACACCAATAAACAAAAAAGCCATTTTTTCATAAAGATTTTTTTTATTTTTGTAAAATTTCTGTTGCAGTTTTTTTTTGAAATTTTATTTTTTTTATAAGTTTAAAAAATCAGAGATTAATCTTGTCCCAAATTATCCTATAAATTAAAAAACAAATAAAAACCAATATTTTTGCAACAAAACTTTTACAGAAACAAAAAAGTATACAGTTTTAAAGTTTAAAATTCAATTTTCAAAACTAAAAAAGTGGCTGTTTAAATCCTACCAATCTTATAATCTTATAAATTCTACTTTCATTTGGCTGTTTCATTTATAATTCATAATTTCTTTACCGTTTTTGGATATTTTTTTATCCACGCAGTTATGATTTTTTGAATATCACGATTATCATATTCACGAGTAATGCGTTCTTTGGCTTCGTGAATATTTTGCAAATAATCATTTTTATTGATGTAACCCCAACCAATATAAAGTCCATTTTCAATCAAAATCATTGATTTTTCGTCAGCATTACGACCTTTGTCCCATATCACAAAATTTTTTCCTGCGTAGGTATGAAAATAATCTTGTGCCAATAAAGCACGTTGATTATAACTTTCTGCATCTTCTTCGCCTATACACGCACCTTTGCACTTATGAATTTGGTGGTCAAAACAAGCTCCTTTTGTTTGGTATAGATGACACATTTTGGGACAAAGATTAAATTCTTGGATTTTGCTATACAAAAGCCTTCTGCCTTGTTCTGACGATTGGCAAAGTGCAAGCGGTGTAAGTGCATTTTTAGCGGTTTTTGCTACCCAAAATTGCAAATAACCTGCCTGTGAATAATTGGCATAAATGCCAAAAGGTGATTTACTTCTGCGTTGTGCTTGGTTAAATCTTGGCAAATATTTTTTGATTTCGCTGTCTTCTAATAATAATGCAATAAGTTCGCTTCCTGTAAGTTGAAAACTGATGTCTGCAACTTCATTTTTAAGTGAAATCGTTTTTTTGAGTTTAAGATTTGGGGCAAAATGGCTCGCAATTCTGCCTTTTATGTTGTTGCTTTTGCCTACATAAATCACCGAACCCTGTTCGTCGTGCATATAATACACGCCTGTTTCCTCTGGAAGATTTTCAAATACTGCAATGGGAAGTTTGGGCGGAATTTGTTTTAAAGTAATTTCAGTAGCAAAAACATCATTGTCATTTATTGTATTTTCGCCATCTTCATTTTCTATAAGATTTTTATTTTGCGCAATAGCTTTTTCATAAATTAACCCAAATAATTTTGCGGTAGCGTGTGCATCACTTTCTGCTCTGTGGGCTTGATTGTGCGAAATATTAAGCAGGGAAGTAAGGGAAGTTAATTTATAAGAAGGTAATTTTGGAAAAAATTTCCTGCTAAGGCGTACTGTGCAAAGCAATTTTCGGTGATAATTATACCCAATATTTTGAAATTCTGCTTTTATAAAATTATAATCAAAATTCACATTATGTGCCACAAAAATACAATCTTGTGTAAACTGCACAATGTCTTTTGCGATTTCATAAAACTTAGGTGCATCTTTTACCATTTCATTGTTGATACCTGTAAGTTGGGTAATAAATGGCGGAATATAACACTCAGGATTGATGAGACTTTGGTATTTGTCCAAAATCTGTGTGCCATCATGTATAAAAATAGCTATTTCTGTAATTCTATCAGGAAAATTACCGCCTGTGGTTTCTATATCTACGATGGCGTATTTCAAAGTTTAAAGTTCAAGGTTTAAGGTTCAAACAAAAAATTTTTTTTGCAAAGATACAATTTTCATTTTTTTTTTTGATTTTTTTAAGAAAATAAGTTTTCTGAGATTTATTTTGGTTGTCTGACAATTTTTATGAAAAAAGAAAAAAAAAACTTTGTCATTCTGAAATAATCTGGCTGTTCTATATAGTGAAATAACCAGATTATTTTAAAATGATATACATTTATTTATTTATTTTTTGAACCTTAAACCCACATCACTGTACAGTTTTAAAAATTGCTGAAAAATAGGGTATAAAACCCTATTTTATTGATGTTTTTTATCAATAAAGTTGGGTTTTATACCCAACTTTTAGAAACTGTACAGTGATATGCCTTAAACCTTAATTATCAACCAATACCTCTGTAACCATATCTAATGCACTAAAACGCAATTTTATGGTTTTTTGGTTTTGGATAGGAGCGGTTTTTATGACGTTGTTGGGTTGGTCGCAGGTTTCATTTTTTTGATAAAAATAAATATAAAATCGTTGGTTACGTGCATATAATTCTTGAAAATCAGGTTTTCCCAAAAGTTGTATAATTTGATTTTGACCTAAGCCTTTGATTTTTTCTTTTTGGGCAATAAGTGATTTTACTTCAACAAGGCGAAGATTTTTGCACCCAAATTTATCATTTTTCCAAACATCAATATTAAAATTATCCAAAGAAACTTTGGTTTGACAACCAAATTGAATACATATTAAAGAAAAAAATAATATTTTTTTTAGAAAAACCGTTTTTTTATTGTAAATAAACATAAATTTAATAAAAATTTAAAATAAGATTAAAATTTTTTTTGGATTATAATAATTATAAAATTAACTTTGCAACACTTTATTTTTATTCTTTTGATTTTATGATTAAAGAAATATGAATATTTTATTTTCGTATATCAAAAATGGTATTTCATAAAATATTTCTGCATTTTCATAAAAACAAAATTTTTATAACAAATTACTTTTATAGTTTTGTGTAAAAAAATCTAAAAACTATTATAATATGGCTTATCAAAATATATCTGCTATTGTGAGCAATGACGCATTGGAGGAAATCCAATCTTCTATTGAAAAAATCAATGAAGCCTTGCCTTTTCTCATTCGCCTCAATAGCATTGAAAAAGATGGACTTCGCAAAATTACATCACAACATCTTAATATTATTAAAAATTGTGAAGAAATTGCTGAAAAACATCCTGAAATATTGCCTGCTGAATTTGACACCGAAGAATTTTTGCGTGATGCCAAACTCACTACCACACTTACACATCTGAAAGAGGTTATTGATGAATTGGCAAAAAAAATAGATGACACCACGCTTGCAGTGAGTAATGAAGCATTGAGAAGTTCCGCAGAAGTTTGTGAATCAGCTCACCAAGCTACTGACCACAAAGAATTGCAAAAAACGCTTGCCTCTCGTATGTGTGGCAGTAAAATAATGCCACAGGCTCGTCTTTTTAATCACGAACACGAGGAAGTTTTAGGATAATTGGCATTGTCCAATTACAAAAAATCCCTTAAAAATACATTGTTTTTAAGGGATTTTTTTGTGGTTTTTATTTTTTCAAAACACCATCTACAATTATTTCTGAAAGTATATCCATTTTGTATCCTTTACTTTCAAAATCTGGCATTTTTTGAAGTGTTTTTTGAATACCAATCATTACATCATTTTGTTGCAAAATGCTTTTTCCAGTCATATCGCCTATTTTTTCACCTGTTTTGTTTTTCATTTCAGAAGTTGATTCCAAAAAAAATTGACCATCTTTTACATCTTTTAATATAACTTTTGATGTAATAAAAATCTCTTTGCCTGAAATATCTCTTTTTTCTTTGGAAATCCAAGAATCGCCAATTTTTAATTTTTTGGTGGGATAAGTTGCAAAATTATTATCTTTTTTTAGTGCTTCTTGTAATCTTTCATCACCATCAATAATTTTTATTATTTTTCCTGTTGGTTGCATTTCCATTGTAACATATTTATCTATGAGTTGCCCAAAACCAAACGCAATAGCTTTGTTTTCTTCTTTGGGTTCTTCTTTTGAGTTGGAATCATAAGATATTTTTCCAGCTTGTGGATTATCTTGTTCAAATTTTATTCTTTTATAAGTCATTTTTACAATAGCATTACCTTTTTTACCTACACTCATTACCTCAAAATCAGCCCCAAAAACCATAATTTGAGGCATTTCCATTTCCATCATTTTTATTTGTTGGGTAGCAGAAATTTCCACGTAATAAATAGTTCCTGCCTT
>JAAFIN010000015.1 GCA_013297825.1 Cytophagales bacterium | reverse complement strand
AACTTTTTTTTATCTTTATTGATACATTTCTGCAAAAAATAAATTTATACTACTCTAATATTACAGAGTTATAGCCTAACTTATGTTTTTTGAAAAATACTATCTTTGTCCAAAGTCTAAATCTTTTTGGAAATAATATTTTGACCAATAACAGAGCAGTTTCCCAAAATATTGCAAACCTTGACTTGCAAACAAATCTTGGATATTCGCTAAGATATGCCCACAGAGATAACTATAATCAGTTTTTTGCAAATGCAGGTATCAATTATCAACAAAATGAGGGAAATTTTTTCTCTAATTTTAATATTACACCAACTACCACACGCACCACATTTTTTTATCTTCCCCAAAATGCTAATAATTTGAGTTTTAATGGTGATGTAGATGCGTATATTCCGTTTATTGATGCGTTTGTAAAAACAAAAGTAGGTTACACAATGTCCAATTATAAAAACATTCTTAATAATTCAGAATTGCGTAATAATACCAGCCAAAATATAAGCGGAGAAGTGGATATTAGAACGGTTTTTGATGCAAAAATAAATTTTCATAATTCATTTTCTATTGCACAAAGTCAATCAAAAAACCAAAATAATATTTTTATAAATACGAATTTAAGCAATGTTTTTAAAATCATTGCAACGCCTTTAAAAAATTGGTATTTTGTAACAACCGCAAATTATTATATCCCAAATACCCAAAAACAAGCACAAGATTATCTTTTTGTGGATATAAGCCTAAGACACCGACCCGAAAAATACAGGTTTGAACTTGAATTTATAGCAAATAATATTTTGAATAAAGATAATTTTTCGCAGGTAGAAACTACAGATTTTGGAATTTCAAGTTTTAATAGCAGACTTTTATCACGTTATTTTATGGTGAATTTGGCGTATAATTTTTAACCTAATAAATCTTTGATGTTATAGTTTGAATAATTATAACTATCTTCTTCTATTTCAGTCAAAAATTTTATAAAATCCTCTTTGGTTTTATAAAAAGGCGAACTTACATAAGCAGGATTTTCAAGTGATTTGGTCATAAAAGCTATTTTTTTGGTTAATTTATCAAAATACCATTCTGAATAATCACCATCTTTGTCAGAGGAAGTAGCATGAATAAATCCTTTTTCAAGTTTTTGAAAAATTGTTTTTGCGTCAATAAGTGAGATAAAAGCCATTTTTTTAAATTTTGGTTAAATATAAAATTTTTGTGAAATATTTTTTTGGTGTTAAAAAAATTATCTTTGTTTACCCACGTTTCACGTGGGGTTATTGATATTGAACCCCTTTGGGATTGTTTAAATGTGTTTTTTTGTATTAAAACCCTGAAAGGCAGAGGCGATTGTTTCTAAAAAAATGTCAAATTTTATTATTTTTTTAGTAATTTTTTTTACGCAAAAAATAAATTTTATTAAAAATATAGACGATTTCAACGCTTGGAGGGTTTTAAACCCTCCAAGCGTTTGGACGGAGAAACAGAAACAATCGCCTCTGCCCTGAAAGGCTTTAACCAAGAATAATCCCACGTGAAACGTGGGGAACAATAAATCCACAAAAATCACCAAAAAATCATTATTTCACTATTTTTAATTATTTTTTGATTTCTCCAAACACGCCCCCACAAAACCCACAAACAAAGGGTGTGGATTGGCAACAGTGCTTTTGAGTTCAGGGTGAAATTGTGTGCCTACAAACCAAATATGCGAAGGAATTTCTACAATTTCCACCAATTTACTCTCAGGATTAAGCCCTGAACAAATCATACCAGCACTTTCAAATTGTTCTAAATATTGATTATTAAATTCGTAACGGTGTCGGTGTCGCTCCTGAATATGCAACGAATTATATGCTTTGTGTGCCTTTGTATTGTTTTTTACTTGACAAGCGTAAGCACCAAGTCGCATAGTTCCGCCTTTTTGGGTAAGGTTTTTTTGGTTTTCCATCAGGTCAATGATTGGATAAGGCGTATTTTTGGACATTTCGGTTGAAGCACTATGTTCAAAACCTAATACATTTCTTGCAAATTCCACACAAGCACATTGCATTCCTAAACAAATCCCAAAAAACGGAATATTATTTTCCCTTGCATATTTTATGGCTGTTATTTTCCCTTCAATTCCCCTTTCCCCAAAACCAGGAGCCACCAAAATCCCATCTATACTTTCCAACAACGAAAGATTATTTTCTAAAGTTAATAATTCAGATTGCACCCAACGAATATTTACTTTACAAAGATGTTTTACGCCTGCGTGAATAAATGCCTCTACAATAGATTTATATGCATCGTGCAGTTCCACATATTTACCCACAAGAGCAACCGTAATTTCTTCCATTGGACGTTTTAATTGCCAAACAAATTCTTGCCAAGCGGTCATATCTGCGGTTTTTGGAGCAGTTAAACGCAATTTTTGTAAAACCCTTTCGTCTAATTTTTCTTCTTGCATCAGCAAAGGAACGCCATAAATGGTGTCTGTATCTTTTGCTTCAATGACACAATTATAATCCAAATTGCAAAACAACGCCAATTTTTTGCGAATTTCCGCAGACAAAGATTGTTCTGTCCTACAAATCAAAATATCAGGTTGAATACCTGCCTCTGAAAGCTGTTTTACAGAATGTTGTGAGGGTTTGGTTTTGAGTTCGCCTGCAGATTTTAGATAAGGCACAAGTGTAAGGTGAATAACCATCACATTTTCACTGCCTCTTTCCCATTTGAATTGCCTAACTGCTTCTATAAAAGGCAAACTTTCAATATCACCCACACAACCACCTATTTCGGTGATGATGATGTCATATTTTCCTGTTTCGTCAAGTTTTACAAAGTTGCGTTTTATTTCGTTGGTAATGTGTGGAATTACCTGCACTGTTTTACCCAAATATGCTCCTTGACGTTCTTGTTGGATTACTTGATAATAAATCCTGCCTGTTGTGATGTTATTTGCCTGCGAGGTAGGAATATTCAAAAATCTCTCATAATGCCCTAAGTCTAAGTCAGTTTCAGCACCGTCATCAGTTACATAACACTCACCGTGTTCGTAAGGATTAAGCGTTCCAGGGTCAATATTGAGATAAGGGTCAAATTTTTGGATAGTAACCGAAAAGCCTCTTGCTTGTAATATTTTAGCCAAAGACGAGGCAATAATGCCTTTTCCGAGTGAAGATGTTACGCCACCTGTTACAAAAATGTGTTTAGCAGAAGCCATTTTTTTTTAATGTTGAATGTTGAATGGTAAATGGTAAATGAAACAGCCATTTTTTACAACCAAATTTTATTTTGCCCCAAAATTACACATTTTTTTTATTTTTTCTAAATTTCAAAAAATCAACTAATTTTTTAGTTATATTTTAATGATTAGAAAGCATTTAAGCAATAAAGTTTTTTTAAATTTTATAGTTAGATATTTTGGTTATCTGACAATTTTTGTGGAGTTACAAACCTATAAGGTTTTTAAAAATCTTACAGGTTTGATTATCCATATTCTATATTAAAAATAAAGGATAAATTTAACACATTCCACAAAAATTGTCAGAGAACCAAACAAAAAAACGAATGATTAAAAGATATTTCATAAAAAAAATAAAAGTAATATTAAAGTAGGGTTTTAATTAAAATCATACATTGTTATCCAAAAATAGCTCTTTTATTTGATTTCACAATAGCCATCAAAATAGGTTTTCTTTTTTAGACTAAAATAATTTTTCTGTGATTTTCAATTTTTGGAGGATTTCAAAAACCTCCAAAACTTTTTGCTTAGAGCTTTTTTTAGAAAAAAAACTTTTTTTGGTCAAATAAGCATAAAATCGTTACTTAGTGAGGTGCAACATGACAAAAATAACAAAAGTAATCCATAACATCAAACCAATGCCATAACTATTCATCAAAAAAATAAAATTTCTGTTAAATGATAAAGAGTTTTTGATATTTTTAGACAAAAAAATATTTGACAAATAGAAAATTATTTGCAAAAAAATATAAAAAACAATATTTTTGAGATAAAACACAAACAATATATTTTTTATCTATTACAAAAATTCCCCTTTTGGGGGTTAGGGGCTTTTTTTATGCCAAACTTATACGAAATATTAGGATTAACACCACAAGCCACAGATGCAGAATTAAAATTGGCTTACAAGCGTTTGGCAATGCAATATCACCCAGACCGCAATCCTAACAACCCACAATCTGAAGAAATTTTTAAACAAATCAATGAAGCATATCATATTCTTATCAATCCTGATATGAGATATTCATATGATTTTTATCAAAAAGTACCTGTATTTAGCACACCACCACCCACACCCAAATACGAGCCATACACCAATAGTTATGACCCTGCGAATTTTATTAGCGAAAATCAACGCAAAAAAATCACAAAATATACAATTTATGCAGTGGTTGTAGTTGTTTTTTTGGCGGTTATTTCAGGTTATTTGATGAATAAATATACCAGCAAAGTACATTTGGAAAAAGCAAAAGAATGTTTGGAAGCAAAAAAAGTCCCTGAAGCAGTGCGTTTTGTAGGTATGGCAATAGAATGTGATGGTTACAATTATGAAGCAAGGGATTTTAAAGGAAAAATCTATACAAATGTGTATAGCAATCATTTTAAGGCATTGGAAGAATACGAATTTTTGGTAAAAAATAGGGGAGGAGCAGACGATTATTTTTCAAGAGGATATTGTTATTTAAAAAGTTATCAGCCAGAAATGGCAGAAGCGGATTTTTTGGAGGCAATTTCCAAAAACGAAAAAAAAGGGGATTATTATCATCATTTGTCTTTGGCACAATTAGCCCAAAAAAATCCCCCTAAAAACAACTTAGATTTTTGTAATAATCTAAAAAAAGCATTAAAATTGGGGGTAAAGGACACAAGTGATGTGAAAAATTTGCAAAGAAATCATTGTTTTTAACCAAAAAATAAAAACAAAGCATATTATTTGCAATGTTGTTAATGTTTTAAATTTTAAATATGTTACTTTTAACATTTAAAAGGTATTAAAAAAAATAAAAGAGTTCGTTAAAAATTTATTTATAAAATATAAAAACATGAAAAATTTTCATACATATCATAGATTTTTTTGTGGTGTTTTGTTAGGATTGGTGTTGTTGATAGGAGGGCAAAATGAAGTAAAAGGGCAACATAGGACACCTGTGGAGCAGTTTACGAATACACCTGCAACAGGAGCCACTCCCAAATATTTATTTAGTTTGAATAATGATTTATTTTTTCAAAGTAGATTCCCAGGTATTGCAACTATCTGTACCCCTTCCCCAAATGGCGTAGAAATAGGAGTTTATCCATTTATTCCTCTTGGTGGAACACCTCCTATTGCGAATGAAACAGGCATTAGAGATTTGAATACATCAGGTAGCACCCCAAGATTTATGAAAGAATACAATGGGTATACATACTTTGTTGCTACAACTAATGCTGGTCCTGCAATTTTTAAATCAAATGGTTCTGTTGATTTGTGCCCAGACAATGTCGTGCAAGTTGTATCATTGGCTAATCCAACAGCATTGGGAGCAGTAAAGAATTATTATATGACAAAAGTAGGCAATAGGATGTTTTTGGCAATGACACCAGCGTTACCAGCTACTAATGATTTTGAGTTATGGACATTTTCAAGCCCTTCTTCTTATCCTACCACACCTGTAAATGATGAAACATTTACACCTTATTGGAATATAAATCCAACAGGACACTCTGTTCCTGAAGATTTGACAGCTATAAAAATAGGGACAAATGATTTTTTGTATTTATCTGCAGATGCAACCAGTAGTCCAAATGGAAATATAGGGAATGCTTCAGGCAATAGAGAGTTACACTTTGTAAATGCTACTAATAACACAACACAAAGTTTTGATTTAAGAACTGTGGGTGGCTCAAACCCTACATTTTTTACGCAGTATAACAATAGAGTATATTTTGTAGCAACTAACAATACTGGTGATGCACTTTATTATCATGATGGCACAACAACACCGCCTGTTCAAATTACATTTCCAGGTGGAGCTTCTGTGGTACGTGCTGTAAAACCTGTAGTGGTAAACAATATTTTATATTTTAGTGCAACTGACACAACCAATGGTGCAGAATTATGGAAGATAGAAGGCAACAATGCACCCGTTTTAGTGCGAGATATTGAGTCAGGGACATTATCTTCATCTCCTGACAATCTTACAGCATTGGGAAACGTTTTATACTTTGCTGCTTCAACAGTAGTAACAGGTAGAGAATTATTTAGAAGCCAAGGTACAAGTGCAACTACCCAACTTGTTTGGGATATTAATGGCACAAGTGCATCTTCTATACCAGCATTACCCAACTATGTTTCACCAACATTTTCAACGCCCTTGGAATTTGGGGCTGTAAATGGTATTTTATATTTTTTTGGATTTAATAGTGTAGGAAGATATAGCCTATACAGATATAATCCTTACCAAATAGATAATTTTGTAGCACCTGGAATGGGAATTCCTACTGATCCTGTTTTAAATCCAAGCCTGTTTTTTAATTTTTATCCTATTCCAATGGCTGGACCAACAGGAGCAGTGGGAGGAGGAGCATTGGCTTCAGAAGCATTTACATCTGAAACAAATTATGGCGGAGCAAAACTTGGTCAAATAACACAAAATGGTATAGATTTGTACTTTACAGCTACAGGATATGCTCTTTCAAGAAACAATATATATCTTGCTCAGGGCTGTCCTCAACCAAGAATATCATACGGAGACCCTCTTGCTCAAAATGCTATTTGTAAATCACAAGTTGCAATAAGTCCAACAGTTATATTTTCTCCTCTTGCAGGTGCTGGCACCATTACTTATGCTGCTAAACCAGCAGGGATTGTTATAAACTCCTCTACTGGCGTAATAAATGCTACTGCAAGCACATTGGGAACTTATGTAGTAACTTGTACCTATGATGATGGTGCAGGTTGTTTTACACAAGCAAGTATAAGAGTTGTAATTCAAGACATTACTACTCCTGTTACAAGCGTAAGCACCTTAGCAGGTACAGGCGGGCAAGGTTGTGTAAGTGGTGCTGCGAATGTATCACAATTTAGTTTTGGTGGAACTGTTAATTTTGCAAATGATGCCAATATTAGTGTTGCATACTCCCCAGATGGCTCAAAAATGTATGTGGCTGATGAACAAAATCACGTAATTCGTCAAATCATTGTTGCAACAGGTGTAGTTTCTGTGTTGGCAGGTACTTGTGGCATTACAGGTTCTGCTGATGGTTTGGGGAATGTTGCATTTTTTGACAGACCAAGTGGAATAGCAACAGACTTGGCAGGAAATATTTATGTAGCAGATAAAAATAACCATATCATTAGAAAAATAAATTCCACTACCACCAATGTTGTTACTATTGCAGGAGATAAATTAACAGGTAATGGGTATTCAGATAATGCGAATCCTTTACTTGCCTTATTCAACCAACCTTCTGACTTGGTGGTAATGCCTGATGGAACAATTTACGTTACAGATAAAAACAACCATAAAATAAGAAGAATAACATCTACAACAGGTGTTACAACATTTGCAGGAAGTACATTAGGAAATACAAATGGAACAGGAATTGCTGCACAGTTTAATCGTCCAGCAGGTATAGATGTAGATGCAAATGGCAATCTTTATGTGGCTGATATGGCAAATCATAGCATTCGCAAAATTGTAATTGCTTCTGCTGTTGTAACCACATATTCAGGAACAGGGTCTCCAGGAACTACAGATGGGTTATCTATTGTTGCACAATTCAATTTACCTACAGATGTAGCAGTTGGTTGTTCTAATATTTTATATGTAACAGATAGAGGTAATCATAAAATAAGAGCAATATCTGCAAATGGGGTTAATACAAGCACCTATGCAGGCACAGGAGCAGCAGGTTATTTAGATGGTGATTTATTAACTGCACAATTTAATTTGCCTTCTGGAATTGCAAGTGATGTAAATTGTAAACTTGTTATTTTGGATAGAGAAAATAGAAGAATTAGAAGCACAAATACCCAAAGTCCATCAGGAGAGGTTTTGGGTGGAGGAACAGTGTGTTTTGGTACAAATACAGGTACATTAACCTTTACTAATTATCAAGGACAGCCAGCAGTAACTAGAATATTTAATTGGGAATCGTCAATAGACAATGGCATAACTTGGACAAATATTGGTAATGCTAATACTGCAAATTATACATTCAATAATTTAACACAAACAACAGCATTTAGGGTAAATTTTAATGAAGCAGTTTGTGGTTCATTACCTTCCAATGTGGTTATTGTGAGAGTTGATAATCCAATTGCCCCTGTTGCTCCTAATGTTGTAGTTTGTGGTACAAATCCAGTAGGCAATGTCCCAGCCACCATAACCGCAACAGGTGGATTTGAAGGTGATTTTGTATGGTATAACGCTTCCAATGTTGTAATTGCAGGACAAAATAATGCAACTTTGAATGTTAGTATTTCTACAACAACCAATTATTTTGTTTCCATAAAAAGAGGAAATTGTGAAAGCCCAAAAACACCTGTTACTGTTACAGTTAATCCTGCTCCTACGCCTATAATTTCAGGCACAAATAATATTTGTGTAAATGCAACACAAACATTTTCTACCCCAAATATTGTTGGAAATACTTATTTATGGACAATAGCAGGCGGAAATGCAAGTATTCAAAGTGGTCAAGGCACAAATTCAGTAGTGGTTATTGGAAATACAGCAGGAGCAGGCACATTAACAGTTAGAGAAACAACCCCACAAGGTTGTAATTTCACAACTGCGGTTTACAATATTGTTATCAATCCACTTCCAACACCAAATATCACAAGCACAAATGCAGTAATTTGCGTAAATTCAACAGGAAATTACAGTACACCAAGCGTTGTTGGAAACACTTATTTGTGGAGTGCAACAGGCAGTCCAACCATCACAAATGGAAATACCAACAATGCAAGTATGGTGTGGGCTTCTGCTGGGTCTTTTGTGGTAACAGTTGTTGAAACCATCACAGCCACAGGTTGCCAAAGAACAAATACTTTTAATGTTTTGGTAAATCCATTACCAACACCAGCAATTACAAGCACAAATGCAGTGGTTTGTGTAAATCAAACAGGAAATTACAGCACACCAAGTGTTTTAGGAAATACTTATTTGTGGAGTGCAACAGGAAGTCCAACCATTACCAACGGAAATACCAATAATGCAAGTATGGTGTGGGCTTCTGCTGGTAGTTTTGTGGTAACAGTTGTTGAAACCATCACAGCCACAGGTTGCCAAAGAACAAATACTTTTAACGTTTTGGTAAATCCATTACCAACACCAGCAATTACAAGCACAAATGCAGTAATTTGCGTAAATTCAACAGGAAATTACAGCACACCAAGCGTTGTTGGAAACACTTATTTGTGGAGTGCAACAGGAAGTCCAACCATTACCAACGGAAACACCAATAATGCAAGTATGGTTTGGGCTTCTGCTGGTAGTTTTGTGGTAACAGTTCAAGAAACCATCACTTCAACAGGTTGCCAAAGAACAAATACTTTTAATGTTTTGGTAAATCCATTACCAACACCAGCAATTACAAGCACAAATACAGTAATTTGTGTAAATTCAACAGGAAATTACAGCACACCAAGCGTTGTTGGAAATACTTATTTGTGGAGTGCAACAGGCAGTCCAACCATTACCAACGGAAATACCAATAATGCAAGTATGGTGTGGGCTTCTGCTGGTAGTTTTGTGGTAACAGTTGTTGAAACTATCACAGCCACAGGTTGCCAAAGAACAAATACCTTCAATGTAACTGTTAATCCATTACCAACACCTACAATTAACGGAAATATAACCGCTTGTGGTAACAGTACAGAAACTTACACCATTGCAACGCCAACATTAGGAAATACTTATACCTGGACAGCCACCAATGGCACAATCATAGGTGCAAATACTGGCGTGAATTTGACGAATATTCAAGTTCAATGGAATATTTCTGCGACAGCAGGCACATTGAAAGTTGTGGAAACAAATGGAACAACAAGTTGCATAGGACAAACAACTATCAATATTTCTATTATACCATTGCCAAGTACCAACATTGTAGGTGTCTTTAACACTTGTGCAGGAAGTACGCAGACATATCAAGCGGTTTTACCACCAACAGGCGTAACTTATATTTACACTTGGATTGTAAATGGTGGCACAATTTCCGCAGGACAAGGCACAAATAATATGACCGTATTATGGGGAAATACGCCATCAGGAACGGAAAATGTAAGGGTAACTATACAAGTACAAGGTAGCAGTTGTTCTGCAACAACACCATTGCCAGGAAATCCTACTGATATGGGTTTTGTAACATTAAATGCTTTGCCTGACCCTATTATTACAGGTTCAAATACTGTTTGTGCCAATGGAACTGCAACTTACCAAACACCAAACTTACCAGCAGGAAGTACATTTGCTTGGGTGGTTTTAGATGGAAATGGCAATGACATCACTACTTCTATCACAGGACAAGGTACAAACCAAATATCTGTAACTTGGGGAAATGCAGGAACAGGTAGAATTACCGTAAAACAAGTAATCACTGCAACAACCTGCGAAAAAACATCAGCTATATTCAATGTTACTTTAAATGCTTTCCCAAATGCACCTGTTGCAGTAGATAGATTTAGATGTGGAGGTGCTGGTAATGTTAATTTGATTGTATCAACTCCTGATGCAAATCTTACTTATAATTGGTTTAATGTAGCAACAGGAGGCACAAGCCTTGCAACAGGAAGTACAGTTTCGCAACTTGTAAGTGTTTCGCCAACCGATTTTTGGGTGGAAGCCACAAATGCAAATGGTTGTAGAAGCCCACGTACCAAAATGACCGTTACATTAGACCCACCAAATAGTCAGGTACAGGTTTCTGTTATTGCAACAAAAGCAGATAGTTGTGTGGCAAGTGGTAATTCGCCATCAGGTAAAATAACCATTGCTTTACTCAATAATCCTCAAAATACGCCTTATACTTATAGTTGGACAAAAGTAAATGATGTATCTTTCAATGCTACCACACAAAACCTCACAGGACTTACACAAGGCATTTATAACCTTACGATTACTGATGGAGGTGGTTGCACTACGATTGTGCCTCCAATTACAATCCAAGAGGATTTGAAACAAATAACTGACGCAAGAGTAAGCAATGATACAACCATTGCACGAGGCTCAGAAATTACTTTGACTGCCTTCGCAAGTAATGCCACTAAATATATGTGGGTTGATACGCAAACAGGGCAACCTGTAGGAAATACATCTGATTTGACAATTACGCCTACACAAAATACGACTTACAGCGTGATAATTACTAATAATAGAAATTGTAGCATCACAAAACTTGTAAAAGTGGAACTTATAGATGTGGAAGTTTTTGTGCCAAATATGTTCTCGCCTAATGGGGATAATAAAAATGACTTCCTCAAAGTTTATGGAAAAGGTATCAAAAATATTAAATTCCAGGTATATTCAAGACTTGGCGAACTTGTTTATGAAACTACTGAATGGGTTACTACTGATACAGGTACTTTTGGTTGGGACGGTTCTTTTGGTGGAAAACCATTACAAAATGGAAATTATACGTGGTATCTTACAGGGGAATATATTAATGGTACAAAAATAAATTATCAAGGTAGAAATACAGGTAATTTATTGCTTACGCGATAAACTTAAAATTGGTATAATTGCCAAAAAATAAAATTAAAAAATACCTTCTTACATAGTTTTTTTATGATGTAAGAAGGTATTTTTTTATTATTGCAAAAAAATAATAACCTAAACCATCTTTTCTAACCTTTGGACTTACCATTTTCTACCCCTTTGGAGGCTGGGGGACTTTTTACTTCCTCTTTGGGGGCTGGGGATATTCCCTTAAACCATTTAAAAAAACTTTTGGACAAACGCAAAGAAGATGGTTTATTGCGTGCTTTGCCCAATTTTCACGCTTTTACGCCTCAAAGTATTGATTTTTTTTCAAATGATTATTTGGGTGTTGCACAAAATAACCAAATTTTAGCACTCATTCAAGAAAAATTAGAGAAAAATTATTTTGAAAATAATCTAAAAAGTAATAAAAATGTATTACATTATGGCGGTGCAACAGGCTCACGCTTGATTTCAGGCAATATTCCAGAGGCAATACAAGCAGAAAAATATATTGCAACATTTCATAATGCAGAAAATAGCCTAATTTTTAGCACAGGTTACAGTGCAAATGTTGGACTTTTGGCGTGTTTGGCAACAGAAAATGATTACTATGTTTCTGACCAACTTATTCACGCAAGTATGATAGATGGCGTAAGACTTAGCAATGCCCAAAAATTGCGTTTTAGGCATAATGATATGGCACATTTGGAAACGCATTTGCAAAATATTCAAAAAAATAAAACAAAAAACCTTGAAAAAAATCCTGAAAAAATAGGTTTTACCTATATTTTGATTGAAAGTATTTATTCAATGGACGGAGATGTTGCCCCACTCTCAGAAATATATGCCCTTGCAGAGAAATATGACGCATATCTTATCATAGATGAAGCACACGCTTTGGCGGTTTATGGTGAAAAAGGAGAGGGGTTTGCACACAAATACGCCCAAAATTCGCATACTTTTGCACGAATTTATACCTTTGGAAAAGGTTTTGGAAGTCACGGAGCGGTGATTGTGGGAAGTGATATATTGATTTCGTATTTGATAAATTTTGCGAGGTCATTTATTTATTCTACTGCACTTTTGCCTTCGCATTATGCGTACATAGAAGCAACTTATGCGGTTTTAAATGAAGATTTTTTAGGAATTTTGGAAAAAGAAAGACAAAAATTAAATGAAAATATTGCATTTTTTCAAGAAAAAGCACATTATTTTTTAGAAAAAAATCAAAAAAATAATTTGGAAAAAAATTATCAAATATTACCTTCCAATACTGCCATTCAAACGCTTATTATTGGCGGAAATATGGAAACAAAAGCAGTAGAAACGCATTTAAGAAATAAAAATTTTCTTGTAAAAGCCATTTTAAGCCCAACAGTTCCACAAGGCACAGAAAGATTAAGGCTTTGTTTGCATAGTTTTAATACTTTTGAACAAATAGAAAGTTTTTTTGAAGAATTGTAACAAATACAAAATACAATTTGTTTTTTTTAAATAGGAAAGTAATAAAAAGGTCATTTATAAAGATAATTTTTTTTTATTAAAAATGAAACTACAATATTTGGACATTATACAAAATTTAGAAATTATATTTCTCGCACAATGGCATAATTATACAGACGAAAACCTTAAAATGTATGCAGAAGGTTTTTTTGCTGGAATACGAAAATGTGTAACAGAAACAAAATTAAATCAGGAAACAAAGAAATTAGAAAAAATTAAAACTTACCAAAATGATGTATTATTTCAAAATTTTTTAAAAGGTTATTTGCTTGAAGAATATGGCATAAATGCAGAAAAAAATAGCTTAATTATTCAAATAGACCACTATGCTTTTTTGAAAGATAAATCATTTAAAGATGGTTTTGGGCTTCTTTTGCGTGAAATAAAAGAGATAAAAAATACAAGAAAGTACGAGAAAATCTATGAAAATTGTAAATCTGAAAGTGGTCTTTATTGGGCTTCAAATTTTGAAAAAATCAAAATTGAAGGTGATTTTTTAGAAAATATTATTTTAAAAAATGGCTTGGAACTAAAAATAGGAGATTTTTTGGAATTAAGTGATAAAATGGGAGATGATTTTAAGAAAACCTACTATTTTGATAAAACTTTGCGTAATCCATCTTGGGAATTATTTTATCCTTCAAAATTGGATTTCCAACATATAGATTTTTGTTTTGAAATAAACCAAACAGAAAACCAAGAAAATACCCAAAATGAAAAAGAAGCATATCTTTGTGGAAAAATTTTGCGTATTTTTAGTGGCACAATAAACCAAATTAAATACATTATTCAAACAGAAAACACCATTTTTGTTTATACTGATTTATTCAAAATAGACATTGAAAAAGCATTTGAAAAACAAGAATGTAAAATTATAGCCAATGAAATATTGGAAGGTAAAATATTAGGAAAAATCTGTGAAAGAATTTCTGATTACATTGAAAATTATGAATTTGAATACATAACAAAACATGAATTATACAATCAAATATGGGGTAGTTTTTGGCAATATTTTATCCACTTCAAAATGATTATAAAAGATAGCTCATACAAATCTTATTTCACAAAAAGTATTTCAGATTATATCTAAACTCAAAAACAAAAAAATGAAATTAATTTTTGTTTCAATTAAGCTAAAAAAAACATAAAAAACAACAACAATGAAATTCAACGTAAAAACCAAAGTAAATGCTCCAATTGAACATGTTTGGGGGAATTTTAACCGTAATTTATTCTTAAAACTTGCTCCTGTGTTTCCTCCGCTCACATTATTAAGATTTGATGGGTGCAAAGTGGGTGATATAGTTTGCCTAAAATTAGGTTTTATCTTTTTTTCTCAAATTTGGGAAAGCCACGTGATAGCACAAGAAACAAAAGAAAATGAAATTTCTTTTATAGATGAAGGCAAAAAATTGCCTTTTTTCTTGAAATATTGGCAACATACACATATTTTGCAAAAAAATGCAGATAATACCACCACAATTATTGATGCAATTTCTTATAAAAGCCCTTTTTGGTTGGATTATTTATTTTTTCCTTTGTTGTATCTTACATTTGCATACAGAATTCCTATTTATAAGAAATTTTTTAAAAAATAATGAATGGAAAAGTAACAAGGTTTAAATAATTTAAAATAATGGAAATGCTTATTTTTTGTGGCATACAAGCCTCTGGGAAATCCACATTTTACAAACAAAATTTCTTTAATTCGCATTTGCGGATTAGCCTCGATTTGTTAAATACACGCAACAGAGAAAAACGTTTTTTGGAACTTTCATTTGAAACCAACCAAAAAATAGTAATTGACAATACAAATATTACCATAAAAGAACGAAAAAAATATATTGATTTGGCAAAAGAACATAATTACAAAATTATTGGTTATTATTTTCAATCAAAAATCAAAGATTGTATTGCAAGAAATGATACACGCACAGGCAAAGAGAAAATTCCAACAAAAGGTATTGCAGGTACTTTTGGGCGTTTAGAAAAACCATCTTTTGAGGAAGGTTTTGAAGAACTTTATTTTGTTTCTTTGCAAGAAAATGAATTTTTAGTGGATAATTATGAAAGTTAAACCTTACTGACGGTTTGACAATTTTAAAACGATTTTACTTTTCAAAATAAAAAAAATAAATGCTTTCTCGTAGAAAATTTTTGCAATTATCTTCTGTGTTGGGTTTGGGTTATGCGTGGTTGGGCTGTAATCCCAATGAAAATTCAGGAGGCGAAAAAAACCAAAAAGCTCAAAAAATTCCTTTTAAAATGTTCTCTGACCAAACACAAGGACATTTTATTTTTGGAGATTGGCAAAAATTTCCTATTGCTAAAAAAATAAATACTGAATATCTCGTTGTGGGCGGTGGTATTGCAGGAATGAGTAGTGCGGTGGCATTACACCAACAAAAAAAAGAATTTTATTTGGCAGAACTTAGCAATGAACTTGGCGGAACTGCTACTGCTTTTAGCTACCAAAACACCATTTTTGGACAAGGTGCGCATTACGATTTGGTGTATCCTGATTATTTTGGGGAAAATGTCTTAAAATTTTGGGAAAATCTCAAAGTAATTGAATTTGATAAAATCCGAAATGCTTGGACTTTTGCAGAACAACAATATTTTATCCAACCTGACAAAGAAGGTTATTGTTATATTGATGGAAAATTTAGGGAAGATGTTTTGCCTGATGAACCGCTTTCAAGGGAAATTTTGGCACATTTTCAGACTTTTTTAGGAAAATTAAAACTTCCTTCTCGCCTGATGAAAGAGGACGCAGAAATGCAAGCATTAAACAAAATTTCTTTTGAAAAATACCTTAATAATTTTACAAAAACCAATTTAAGAACTACACACCCACAGATTTTGCAGGGTTTGGATTATCATATTTTAGATGATTTTGGGGGAACTTGTGCAGAAGTTTCTGCACTTGCAGGGCTTTTTTATTATGGCTCACGTGTGTATGAACACGAAGAAGTAGAGATTTTTTCGCCTCCACAAGGTAATTTTTATTTTATTCAAAAAATGAAAAATGCTATTCCAAACGAAAATATACACCTCCAAAAAACAATTTTAAAAATAGAAGAACAGCCCAAAAATAATGATTTTTTGGTGGATATTTGGGATAATCAAAAACAAGAACGATTACAATTAAATGTAAAAAAAGTAATTTATGCAGGTCAAAAACACGCTTTAAAATATATTTTTCCTGCGGATTATGCATTATTTTCCAACCAACAAAACGCTCCTTGGCTGGTAATGAATTTTGTGATGAATCACGATTTTCAAACCGCCAAAAGTTATTGGCAAAATGAAATGCTTTTGTCTGATTTTACAGGTGAAGAACGTTTTTTGGGTTTTGTGGATTCTGAAACACAATATGGCGAAACCGAACACAAGCGAGTATTAAGTGCATATTATTGTTTTCAGCCTTCTTTTCGCCCAAAACTGCGTGATATGGGTAATTTTGGGCAACTTATGAATACAACTTTGGGGCGAATTGGACAATATTATCATCTTCCTAATAAGGATTTTGAGCCATATATTGAGGCGATTTTTGGGCGTGTGTATGGACACGCAATGGCGATTCCTGCTCCTAATTATCTTTTGCAAGATGCCAATTCTTCACGCAAACACAAAAATCTTGTGTATGCAGGTGTGGATAATTTTCGCTTACCGCTTATGCTTGATGCAGTGGATTCTGGGATTGAAGCAACGAGAGAATTAGGAATTAAGAATTAGGAATTAGGAATGAAACAGCCAAAATACATATTAAACTTTGAACTTTTGAACCTTAAACTTTTGAACCTTAGATTTTTAAACTTTTTAAACTTACTTTATGCGTTTTGCTAAATATCAAGGCACAGGCAATGATTTTGTGATGATAGACAATCGTGAGTTACATTTTCCAAAAGATAATCACGAACTTATTGCTCAAATGTGTCATCGTAGATTTGGGGTAGGAGCTGATGGATTAATTTTACTGGAAAATGACCCAGATTATGATTTTCGTATGGTGTATTACAATGCTGATGGATATGAAGGGTCAATGTGTGGCAATGGAGGAAGATGTGCAGTAAAATTTGCGTATCATTTGGATATTTTTCTGTATAATCAAACAACAAAATTTTTGGCAGTAGATGGCGAACATTTTGCATTTTTAGATGGTGAAAATGTGCATCTTCAAATGATAGATATTAACAAAAATACTATTCAAAAACATAAAAACAACCTTTTTTATCTTAATACAGGTTCGCCTCACGTGGTAGAGTTGGTAGAAAATATTGATAATTTTGAGGTGGAAACACAAGGAAAAAAATTGCGTTTTGACCAAAGATTTAATCAAGGCAGTACCAATGTTAATTTTGTGGAAAAAATAAATCCTCAACACCTCAAAGTTCGTACTTATGAACGTGGTGTGGAAGCAGAAACTTTTGCGTGTGGCACAGGTGTTACTGCGTGTGCGTTGGTAATGAATGTTTTGGAAAATATGCTTTCTCCTGTTGAAATTGATGTTTTGGGTGGAAAATTGGGCGTGAGTTTTGAGGAAAAAAGAGGAAAATATACCAATATTTTTTTGATTGGAAAAGCAGAAAAAACTTTTGACGGAATTTGGACGTAGGCAGGAACACGGATTTCACAGATTAACACAGATTTTCACAGATTTATTTTTAATAATTTTTTTATTTAAAAACGTATAATAAAATAATTTATAAAAACATTTTGATTTTAAAAAAAACTTTAAGTATTAAATTTTAAACTTGTTTTTTGGCTGTTTAATTTACCATTCACCATTCACAATTTACCATTAAAAAATATGTTAGGCTTACAACTTCCTACTGACCCACGTTGGGTTGATATTGCTCAAAAAAATATTGCTGATATTTTGATTGACCACGCATATTGCGAACAAAAAGCTGCGAGTAGTTGCATTTCATTGATTGTGCAGTTTCCTGAGCGTGAGGCACTTGTAGAAATGCTTACGCCTGTTGTGGCAGAAGAATGGGCACATTTTAGAATGGTGCTTAAAGAAATGAAAAAAAGAAATATCAAACTTGGACACAAAAGACGTGATGATTATGTGATTGAACTCACAAAATTGGAGCGAAAAGGAGGGCATATTGACCGCCAACTGATGGATAAACTGCTCATAAATGCCATTATAGAAGCTCGCAGTTGTGAAAGATTTAGGTTGCTTTCTTTGGAAATTGCAGACGAAAATCTCAAAAGTTTTTATCACGAATTGATGATTTCAGAGGCAACACATTATGTTAATTTTGTGAAACTTGCCAAAGAATATGCTCCTGAAAATGAAGTGGATAATCGCCTCAAAGAACTTCTTGCACAAGAAGCTATTATCCTTCAAAATCTTGAAATTAGAAACGATAGAATGCACTAAATAATGTTGAATGGTAAATGTTGAATGGTAAATGGAACAGCCAATCGAAGTTTAAAAGTTCAAAAAAATTCTGTAAATTTGTATTTAAGCCTAAAAATCTTGCTCAAAAATTCTGTTAATCCTAAAATCTTGAAAACCCTATTTTTATTTTGTAAGTGATTGATTATCAATGGTTTTAATTTTAATTTTTTGATGTTTTTTATTAAAAAAATGGCACTTTTTTCTTAAAAAAAACGTTTTTAATATGTAAAGATATTAGAAAAAAAGTAAAAAAAATACAAAAATTTTACATAAAAATTCCACTTAAAAACACTCAAAAATTATGGGAAAATTCACTCGCCAACACACCAATTCATCTATGATTACGTCCATTGCTTATAGCCAAACAACCAAAGTTTTGGAAATTGTGTTTTGTCATGGAGGCATTTATGAATACCAAAATATTGAACAAGAAACTTTTGAAACATTTAACAACGCAGAATCCAAAGGTAAATTTTTTAACACAGAAATTCGCCCAAAATTTACGCCAAGCAAAGTAAGAGATTAAAAAAAAAACTAAGGCATAAAATCTAATATACAATCAAACCAATACTTTCTTCTTCTTTTTGTCGCATAATTTTGGCTTCTTCGTCAGTTTTATCGCCATAACCCAACAAATGCCACAAACCGTGCGCCAAGACACGACAAAATTCGTGTTCAAAATCTTTTTGGAAGGTTTGGGCATTTTCTTTTATGCGGTCAATACTTACAAAAATATCGCCTGCAATTTGGTCGTCTTTTTCTGAATTATCAAAGGTAATAATGTCTGTATAAGTATCGTGTTGGAGATATTCCATATTGATATTATACAAATATTCATCATTACAAAAAATATAATTTAATTCTCCAACTGTATAATTTTGGCTCAAAATAATATTTTTGAGCCAATTTTTTAGTTTTAAGGCATTTTTTACCTTAAAATCAATGTCTTCCACAAAGAAACGAATAGCCATTTTTTTTTAATGGTGAATGGTAAATGTTGAATGGTAAATGAAACAGCCAAATTCAATGATAAATGAAACAGCTAAATGAAATATTTAAAAGCTCAAAAAACATTTTTATTTTGCATTTTTAATGATTTTTTTTACTTCTTGAATGCTCACATCAAATGATTCAGCAATATCATGAATTTTCATACCTTTTACATAAACCTTCAGAATAGTTTTTTCTTTTTCTAATTTTTTTTCTAAATTAGCTCTTTCAAGTGTTTTTTCAATTTCCAAGTTAGCTTTTTCACGTTCTTTTTTCACGCCTTCTTGATAGAATTCGTCTTCTTCAATGTTAAAAAGTAGTGCCATTTTTTTAAGGATTGGGGAAATAAAGTGATTTAATTTTTTGATTTTAGATAAAACACGAATCTGTGTAATGAATTTTTCTTTCGCATTTGTATTTTTATAACGTGGAAGTGTTTGGGAAAGTGTAATCATCTTTTCAATAATTTTTTCCATTGCCTCCTCTTTATTTTCTTTTCCAAAACCTGCCAAAACACCCAACATTACCACTTCTGGAATATCTGAATCAAGAAATTCATCATAATTTACTTTGCCCATATCAAATAGATTGTATCTAAATGAAATGTCACTGTGTTGGATTTTATTTTTCATATCCATTTTATCAACGCCTACATAAATCACAAATTGTAACAATGGAATATTATGTTTTCTATGCAAAATCGCATAATATTCCATCATTCTTTTGTGCATTTCAATATTATTATAGGTTTGAAATTCAATATGAAGAATAAAATTATTTTGGGTATTTTCAGGAAAATTTACCAGTTTCAACACATCAGGCTCACGTTCAATAGTGGTCTGAATTTGCTCAGGAATATCAAGCAGATTTTTTTGGTCAATGTCAAGTTTCAGCGTTATATTGACAAGTGAAACAACACTTGGCAAAATATTTTCTTTGATAATTTTATCAAATTTATTTGCTTCTGCGTTTTGTTGATTTTGCTTTTGTTGTTCTGTATTTTTATTATTTTTTGCCATAATAATTTTTAAAAACCTTTAATTTACCTTTTTTTCTTCCTTTTTTTCACCTTTTTCTTCCTTTTTTTCTTCTTTAACTTTTGGCGGTTCAGGGCGTTTCATTCCTGTATATTTTTCCAAAAAATCTGCAGTATGTTGTCTCACTTCTTGCCATTGTGAGCTTGTATATTCACACGCAATTAGGTGATTTTTGGCATTAGGATATTCAATTTCTTTTTTGGCTCTGCTTCCAAGTTGTTTTACCATTTGTTGCGTGGCTTTCACAGATGCAATTTTGTCTTGTTCGGATTCAGATTTATAATAATATCCTACAAATACAGGTTGTTTTACTTGTGCAAAGGTTTCTGGAGTCATCATATTGACAACAAGTGATTTGAGAGCAATCGCACCATTGAGATGATAACGTGTTGTCCAATATTTTTTTGCCATTTCAGAGGCTTTTTTATTTTCAAAAAAACTACCTCCCATAATAATAGACGCAATTCTAAAGCCCCAAGGTTTGTCTAATACCCACAAAGCAGGCTCATAAAAATCCACCAAAGGAGCATAACACACCACCGCACAAATACGAGGATTTTGGGTAGCCAATTTTAACCCCAAAGATGCACCTGTTGAACTTCCCATTACCACAACACTATCGCCTAACTGTTGTGCAATGGCGTAAGATTCTTTGGCAGAATCCCAAAGCTGTTGAGCAGTAAGATTTTTGAAAGGTTCATCTTCATCAGAACCGTGTCCTGCCAATCGTCCAAAATAAATATTTGCCCCATATCGCCCTGCAATATCTTTGTGAATGGGGGAGCCTTCTATGTAAGAGGCAGAAAAACCGTGCAAATAAAGCACCACATATTTGGTTTTTTCAGGTTTGAATTTATTACGAAATATAATACGTGCTTGATTGTCATAACGCAAGTATGGAATTGTACGCTCTTTTTTGCGTACAAATGTATCTAATTTTACCAAATCATTTTCCATTTTTGGCAATGTTGCATCAAAAACAGGTGCAGTTGGTCTGGGGCCTAAAAAATAGATAATAATTAAAATAAGAAAAAAAATGCCCAAATATTTGAGCCATTTGTTGATTTTCATAAAAAGGGAAAAGAAATTTTTAAAATAAAAATGCAAATTTAATACAAAAAAAATTAAAAAGAATATGTAAAAAAATATGCAAATTTTGAAAAGTTAAACCATAGCAAATTACAATGTCGCGTTTATCTTACGACAAAAAAACAAACGACAACCACGCACCCAAGTACGCAATCGCAGTCATATAAACAAATTGTGCAATAGTCCATTGATAACTTTTTGTTTCTTTATACACCACCGCCATTGTACTCATACATTGCATCGCAAAAGCATAAAAAACCATCAAAGAAATGCCCACCGCAAATGTATAACGTGGTTTTTTGGTGTCAGGATTTATTTCATCTTTTAATTTTTTCCGTAAAATCTCCTCTTTTTCGTTGTCCTCGCCTTCTCCCACGCTATAAATAACAATCAACGTTCCTACAAAAACCTCACGTGCAGCGAAAGAAGTAAGCAACGCAATACCAATTTTCCAATCATATCCTAACGGTTTTATCACAGGTTCTATAACTTTTCCAAACATTCCAGCGTAAGAATGTTCAAGTTTTGCGGTTGCAATAGCGGTTTCGGTCTGTTTTTTTGTCCATTTCTCGGTTTTTGCTTGTGCTTTTAGTTGCGTTTCTGCTTGTTCCATTTTTTTTGTATCGCCATAAGTTGCCAAAACCCAAAGAATAACCGAAATCGCAAGGATAATTTTGCCTGTTTCCAACACAAAAATTGTTACCTTTTCCCAAATAATATACAAAATATTCTTCCAAATAGGAATTTGGTAAGGCGGTAATTCTAAAAAAAGATATGATTTTTGGGTATTTTTGATAAATAAATTCAATACAAATGCAGAAATCAACACCATTATTGTTCCCAAAAAATACAAACCCAATAATACAAGTGCTTTTGCCTGAAATATGCCAAAAAACCACACATCAGGAATAACTAAGGCTATCAAAATGGTATAAACAGGCAATCTCGCAGAACAACTCATCAAAGGTGTTACAAAAATGGTTATCATACGCTCTTTCCAGTTGTCAATCGTGCGTGTAGCCATAATCGCAGGCACAGCACAGCCCACGCCTGACACCAAAGGCACAACACTTCGCCCATTTAATCCGAAATTTCGCATAATTTTGTCCATCAAAAACACAATTCTTGCCATATAACCAGATTCTTCCAGCACCGCCAACGCCCCAAAAAGCAGGGCAATCTGCGGAATAAACACCAAAACACCGCCCAAACCTGCCAAAACACCATCAACCAACAAATCCGTAAATGCACCTTCAGGCAAAATCGCCTTTGTGCCTTGTTGCAAACCTGCAAAAAGTGCTTCTATAAGCTGTGTAGGAAACTCTGCCAACGCAAAAACGAACTGAAATATCATCAAAAGCACCAACACAAATATAAAATACCCAAAAAATCCGTGCAGAAACCATTTATCCAAGCCTTTTGTATAGGAAGAATAAGGATTTTCAGGTTTTTTGAGGGTATTTTTGAGGAAGTCGTTTATGATTTCGTAGCGAGCATTTACTTCTTTTGATTGGTTTTCTAATGTTTTTTGGGTATTTGTAAGGAATTTCTCTTGAATTTGGGTAAGTTTTTTGGAATTTTCTTTTGAAATAAAATCTAATTCTCTACCTTGTTGCAAATATTGATACGCTGTATATGAATTTTCTATTTTTAGGGCATTTTTCACCTCTTGGATTGCTTCTTTTTCCCAAAAATCCACTTGCAAATACGGAAAAAATGCTTGTTTTTGGCTTAATTCCTTTGGTTTTTCTTGTGGTTTTTCTTTTTTTTCTAAATTTTCCAAAGAAATCAGCATTTCGCCAATGGCTTCCTTCAATTCCTTTATACCAATGCCTTTTTTGGCTTGTATAGGTACTATTTTAGCATTAAGATTTTTGGAAAGTGCAGGAATGTCCAAGAAAATTTGGCGTTTTTCTGCCAAATCTATCATATTAAGGGCAAGAATTACAGGAATTCCTAAGTCGTGTATCTGTGTATAAAGCAATAAATGCCTTCTCAAATTGCTCGCATCAACGACTATTACGACCATTTTGGGTTTTTGGTGGCTCAAAAGGGTATCACGTACTATTTTTTCCTCTGGGGATTTGGGATAAATGCTATAAGCACCTGGCAAATCCACGATTTCCACCTGAATATCCTTTGAAATATGACAAATACCTGAATGTTTGTCTATGGTAACGCCATGAAAATTGCCTACTTTTTGATTAAGTCCTGTAAGTTGGTTGAATATTGTAGATTTTCCTGCATTTGGATTGCCTACAAGTGCGATATTGTTCATAAAATAAGCCCCCTAACCCCCGAAGGGGGAATTTAATAGAAAAAAAATGATGTAGTTTTAAAAAATAAAGCAATATGATTTTTGGATTTGTTCCCCCTTCGGGGGTTAGGGGGCTTTTACCCATATTTTTTCCGCTTCTTCCTTGCGAATAGCAAGTGAATAGTCCAAAACTTGGACAGCAATAGGGTCGCCAAATGGTGCAATATGTGTAATTTGGATAGGTGTTTCTATTAAAAAACCCATTTCCATAAATTTTATACTAATTTCTGAATTTTCTTCTACAAAACTATGTATTATGGCACTTTGTCCTTGTTTTAATTGGCTAAGTTTTATTTTTTGCATAATTTTAATTAAGTAATTTTTAAATAATTTTTATATTTAAAGCATTTAATTTACTAAATAGTTGATTAATTCTTATATTTAAAGCATTTAATTTAATAAATAATTTAATAATTTTTATATTTAAAGTATTAATTTACTAAATAATTGACTAATTTTTATATTTAAAGTATTTAATTTAATAAATAATTGATTGAATTTTATATTTAAAGCATTTAATTTAATAAATAATTGATTGAATTTAATAAACAATCACTTTAATTTAATATTAATACTATTTAATTTACTAAATAGATATTAATATTTTATATTAAAGTGATTTAATTTACTAAATAAACATTTTAATTGGCTATTTCATTCATCATTTATCATTTAATATTCATCATTATCTATATTCCCAATTCTTGTTTTACTTCCAAAAATGCTTTTATAGCTTTATCCAAATGTTCTGTTTCGTGATTTGCAGAAATTTGTACCCTGATGCGAGCTTTGCCTTGTGCAACGACAGGATAATAAAAACCTACCACATAAATTCCTTTTTGTAATAATTTTTCTGCAAAATTTTGAGCTAAAACCGCATCATACAACATAATTGGCACAATAGGATGTTCGCCTTCTTTAATATCAAAACCGTTTTCAGTCATTTTTTTGCGAAAATAAGCGGTATTTTCTGCCAATTTATCACGCAAAAATGTTGTTTCAGAAAGCATATTTAATACTTCAATGCTCGCACCCACAATCGCAGGAGCAAGTGTATTAGAAAACAAATAAGGACGAGAACGTTGGCGTAACAAATCAATGATTTCTTTTTTGCCCGAAGTAAAACCTCCCGAAGCACCGCCCAATGCCTTGCCTAATGTCCCTGTAATAATGTCAATTTTGCCATGCACGCCTCTATGTTCAGGCGTTCCTCTGCCTGTTTTGCCTATAAAACCAGATGCGTGGCACTCATCAACCATAATAACTGCTTTGTATTGTTCTGCCAAAGTGTGGATTTTGTCAAGTTGTGCGATTGTTCCGTCCATTGAAAAAACCCCATCAGTTACAATAATTCTATGGCGAAGATGTTGGGTTTCTTTGAGTTTCGCCTCCAAATCTTCCATATTATTATGCAAATAACGATAACGTTGTGCTTTGCAAAGACGAACCCCATCAATGATAGAAGCGTGGTTTAATTCATCAGAAATAATCGCATCTTGTTCATTGAAAAGTGGTTCAAACACACCACCATTCGCATCAAACGCTGCAGCATACAGGATTGTGTCCTCTGTTCCCAAAAACTCAGAAATTTTTTGTTCTAATGTTTTGTGAATGTCTTGCGTGCCACAAATAAAACGCACCGAAGCAAGCCCAAAACCATATTTATCCAAAGCATCTTTGGCACTTTGAATGACTCTTGGGTGGTCAGCAAGCCCAAGATAATTATTAGCACAAAAATTTATCACATCACCAGCTTTGTCAGTGCGAATGTCTGCACGTTGGGGCGTTGTGATGATTCTTTCATTTTTATAAAGACCGTTTTCTTTGATTTTGGCTAATTCAGCCTCTAATACAGGTTGGAGGGTTTGGTACATATTACGTTTAAGGTTTAAAGTTTAAGGTTCAATTTTTTTTACACAAAAATAGATGAAATTTTATTTTAAATAAAAACCTGCTACAAATATTTTATATATGCTTTCCAAATATAAATAACCAAAAATTCAAAACAAACATTTTTGCTCTGCTTTTTCCAAAATAATATTTGGTAAAAGTATTTTTTTATTCATTATTTGTTCGTTAGATTGTTGTTTTGTAATTGTAAATTCTTCTAAGGCTTGCTTATTGTAGGCTTTCCAACCACCACGAAAATCACGACTTGAAACTTGCATATAATCAGCCATTCTTTGAGAATTAAGTTCTGACAAAAGAAATTCAAAATCTCCCTTATATTTGATACAATAACCTGAATAAAAAGTACATTCTTTGTTTTCAAATAATACAAAATTAGGCTTGTTATTCATTGGAGAAAATAAAATTTTTTTACCAAAACTCGTATCCAAACCTTGACTTCTTCCAAAAGCATACCACGCAACTGTATTAGGTTTTCCATTATCTCTTTTGTCTAATTCGTCTTTGATAGAAAGTAAATAATCGTAAGCAAGTGGAAAATCATTTTTTAGTTTTTCTTCTGTGATAATTTTGTGTTTTTCATTCTTTTTTTCGTATGGAAATAAAACATATTCGGTTATTTTATCTGTACTATTTTTAAGTTTTGAGGCTTTTACAATAGGTTTTAAAATTGCTTTTTCTAATTTTACTAAGCCTTTTAGTCTTGTGTCTGCTAACATAAAATCAGGTTCATTTGCTATTTCTTTTGCCTTAAAAATGTAACCTTTGTCGCATAATGTTGTGATACCAACGTGAATATTACAAATATCTTTTAGTTTTGTACCTGCTCTGTTAATGGTATTTTCTAATGACAATTGCCACATTTTTTGGTTTTGAATTTCAGAAAAATCTATTGTTCTATTTTCAAAAGTTGTTTGTGTGGTTGCTTGTTCAAAAATAAATTCATTTTTTAATTCTTTTCCAAAAATTGTAATTGCACTATAAGTAGTTGCATTTTCAAAAAGTTGAATATCTCCATAATTCGTAATTTTGATAATACTTTGTTTGTGTGCAAAATAAGCACGCATAATTTTGGCGGTTTCGCTATAAAAAAATGTATTTGGTGTTATCAAAGCACAAATACCATTTTTTGCTAATAAAAAATTACAAAGTTCATAAAACGCAATATAAGTATCTGTTGAGCCACTTTTACAAAATTTATAAAAACTTTGAATAAATAATCTTTCAGTTTTCGCTAAATGTTGTATGCGTATGTAAGGCGGATTACCTACAATAAAATCAAATTTTTGGGTATCAACATTATCAAATTCATTTATTTTTTTCAATGAATTACAAACCTTAATATTCCAATTTATTTTAATATCAAAAGGTTTAATAAGTTCATTGAGATTTTCAATGCAATATTCAACTGCTTGATTATCAATATCCCAACCATAAATTTTTTCTAAATTTTCTTGTAAATTTTCTTTTTGTGAAAATTCAATAATTTTTTCAGCTATTACCACCAAAAAACGACCATCTCCACAAGAAGGGTCTAAAATTGTTTTTCCTAAAATATTTGGATTATCAAAACCAATATCAGATAATATTTTTTCCACCACAAAACGAGGCGTATAAACTTGTCCTAAAAGTTTTTGGTTGTCGTAATCTTTTGTTAATGAAGCCATTATATGTGTATTATTTTGAAAGATACATTTTCAGGATATTCACATTTTCCAAAATCAAAATGAATAATTTTATCATTTCTATACCCAAAATTCGTAGTATTAAAATCTGTTTCTTGAATATCAAATGATTCTAATTCTTTCGCTATTTCTGTAAGTGGAATAGTTGCATAGATTTTTTTGGTAATTCTTTTGGTTTGTAGATATTCTAAAAGTACCAACCAATATTCGCCACTATTATTTTCATTTTCTATAAATTCCTTTGCTACTATTTCAAAAACTGAATAAATATTGGCTAAATATTTAGTTTTTTTGAGCATAACTTTTGTACAATTATATGCCTCTGATTTATCAACTGTAAATTTTGCAACTTTTCCATTATCTAATAGAAAAGCCTGCCCTGCTGCACCTGAACCAAGTTTTTTTATAACTTTTAATCCAAATTGTGCAACTACTTTTTTTACAGCACTATGTATTTTCATTTTTGAATTTGATAAAATTTAGCAAATATTTCTACTTCTTTGAATAAATTAACAACAGAAACTTTTGTTTCCAATACTTCCGCAAAGTTAGCCTCTAAAACTGTATTTGGCAAAATTTTATCCACTTTACAAGTAGTTTCATCAATTCCAACCAACAAAATACCAATCGCAAAAGGTCTATGAGCTTGTTGTGTATCAAAAATTAAGTTTACATATTTGCTTAGGTCTTTTTGGTTAATTACTTCAATTTTTGCAGGAGTTTTGTCTTTTTGGTCGTCTAAACCTTTTTTGTAGTAAGGTGTTTCGTGTCTTAAAACAATCACTTGTGCATAAGGAATATTATTGCGTTGAATGTTAGCGGTTTCGCCCATCATACCCTCAAAATAATTGTTAGCATTTTGTTTATAATTGGAGGTAACAAATTTTAAACCCAAACAAAAAATAGGTTTTTCGTTGTGTGTAACAGTTATGTCAATATCTTTGGGATAATATTTTCCTTCCACTGTTAATTCTTTTGAATTTTCGCCTAAATAATGTGTTTCATAATTTTTCCCAAAAATACTTTGTAACGTTTCTGCTAAAAATAAATGAATAGGTTTTAGTTTTTCTGTGCTTCTTGCTCCATATTCCAAATAATTTTCGAAAGATTGTGATAAGGATTTTAGAAATTTTTTTTCGTTGTACATATTTTTTATTTAATTGTTTTAAATTTAGCATAAAAAATACAGGAAAAAAATCTAAAAAAAAGACTTTTTCCCTTTATTTTGTTTTATTTTTTATTTACTTCCCTTTCACCACTTTTAACACCAATTTTTCCCCATTCCAATTAATATGTTTTTCGGTAGAAATGAGTTTTCCATTATATAAAAACTTGTATTTTGCATTTTTTTCACCAAGATTATACAAATGAAAATGTAAATCACGTACAAGATTTTTAGCAGTATTTTTTCCTTTTTCGCTTTCTAAAATAATTTCCCAGTCATTGCCATTTTTCTTGGTGGTAAATTTCAAAAGCTCATAATTGCCTTTTGCGTAAGCATCAGGCGTATTGCCATCATCGTGGTACAAATAAGAAGTTTCATTTTGTTTATTTTCATCAAAAAAAACATCTAACACCAAATGCGTACTGCTGTAATCTTGGGTACTTTTCCACGATTTTTTGTCAGGAAAAGCCATAGGTAACACCGCACCGCCACGCACAAACACAGGAATATAATCCATTTTTATATCAATAGTGTGATTTTGACCGCCTTTGTAGGTTTTTTTGGTATAAAAATCTATCCACGTTTGGGTATTATCAGGCAAATAAATTGTTTTTTGGGTTTCGCCTGCTTTTACCACAGGAGCAATTAGCAAATTTTTGCCCCAAAAATAGGTATCAGCTTGGTCATTATTTAAGATTTTTGTTTTTTCTGTGTCATTATTAGCATAAAAAAACGTAGGACGCATTAAAGGTGTGCCTTTTGTGTGATTTTCCCACATCAACGTATAATTATAACCAATCATACTATAACGCAATTCAATGGCTTTTCTAATAACTTTTTGGACGTTTTCAGGTTGGAAAACAGGCTCGGAAGGTACGCTTTCCTGCGAATGTGGTCTAAAAATGGGTTGAAAAACACCATATTGCAACCAACGCATATATAATTCTGGCACATATTTATCATTGGCAAATCCACCTAAATCTGAGTGCATATATGCCATTCCAGCCATTCCCATATTCAACGAAATAGGCACTTGTGCCTGCAATCCGCCCCACGCCCTGTGCACATCACCAGACCAAGGCACCATTCCGAAGCGTTGAGAACCCGCAAAACCTGCACGCATTAGGATAAATGGGCGAACATTTGCAAAATCCTTTTTATAGCCTTCTGCGATGGTTTTTGCCCAATAATGCCCAAAAACATTATGTACTTCGTCAGCTTTGAGGGTTTTGTTTCCGTGAAAAATTCCTGATGGATGTACTTCTGGCTCACCCAAATCGCCCCACCAACCGCCAACGCCTTGTAAAGTAAGGCGTTTGTATTGTTCCCAAAACCAAAGTCTTGAATTATCATTAAAAATATCCAATAAAGTCGTTTCCCCAAACCAAAAAATATCTTTTATGATAAAAGGTTTTCCATCTTTGTCTGTGGATAAAAGCCCTTTTTGGGCGGTAGTTTCGTAGTTTTTGGAATTTGTAAGGACAAAAGGCTGTGTAATAAGGATAGTTTTAATATTTTGTTTGGCAAAATCTTGTATCATTTTTTCGCCTGTTGGGAATTGCGGTCTAAACCAATCCAAATCACCCATTGCAACATTTTTTTTTACCTCGCCTTTTCCGTACCAATAATGGTCAAGAATAATGGCATCAGCAGGATATTTGGCTTTTTGCATTTTTTCAACGGTTTGGCGTGTTTCGGTTTCGGTGTGATAGCCATATCTTGAGATAAAATTCCCAAAAGCCCAACGAGGCAAAAGCGGTTGTTTGCCTGTAAGTTCGGTGTAATTTTCCACAACTTCCTGCATATTATCGCCCACAATCAAATAAAAACGCAATGTTCCACCAATACATTCAAAAGAAAGCGTATTTTTTTCGCTTGCACCCAAATCCAAGAAACCTTTTTGTGAATTGTCAAAAAGAATTGCGTAATTATTAGAACTTAACACAAAAGGAATGTTAAAATTCATCAAAGGAGCATTATCTTCGTAAGCATAATGTGCTTTGTTGTAGAGTTCTAAGCGTTTTCCTCTGCGATTTATGTTACTTCCAAAAGCCCTTGAACCTGTGCCAAAAAGTTGTTCATCATTAGAAATGTTAAACTGTATTTGGCGATAAGTGGTAGTTTCTTTGTCGTTGGTAATTTTTTTTTCAATTTTTGAAATATTTTGTTCCAAAAAAATTTTGTCATTATACAAAAATTGCAAATTCCCATTTTTATAACCTATTTTAATTTTGCCAAGCACCCAAATATCTTTGTCATAAATAAAATCTCCTTTTTGATATTCATTATTTTTTTTGCGAATAACTGCATAAGAAGTGTCTTCTTTTTCGGATTTGTAAGGCACAAAAACGCCTTCTAAAACCGAATTATTGTAGGCTTTTAATCGCCAAACGCCTTCATTTGTTTTAAAATTATGCTCATCACGGTCTTGTGCGCAAGTTTTATGATTTTTTGCTTGCAAAAAAATGAGTGTTAATAAAAAAAGAGAAAACAAGTAAAAAAAAGGGGGAAACTTAAAAAAGTAATTTTTTTTCATTGTGGTAAAAATTGCTTGTTTTTGGTAAATGTTGATAATTTTGATTGGGAATTGCTATAAAAATTTATTTTTTCAAAAATAAATGATTTTTTTTTATATTTTTGTAAATAAACAGAAAAAACACAAAAAGTTTAAAACTTTTAAACTTTAGAATTTTTGAACTTTTTTTATGAATATTCCACATTTGGGCGTTGGTATGGGTTTTAGGAGTAATTATAGGGCAGAATTATTTTTAAATACCAAAAGTGTTGATTTTTTGGAGATAACTGCTGACCATTATTTTACCCAAAATTCCCAAAAATTAGATGAATTGGCTTTGCTAAAAGAGAATTTTACACTTATTCCACACAGTTTGGATTTGTCGTTGGGTAGTGCGGAAGGTTTGGACAAATATTATTTGGAAAAATTGGCTAAATTGGTAGATTATATTAAGCCATATTATTGGAGCGAACATCTTTGTTTTACCAAAGCAGGGGGAATTTCGCTTGGACATCTTGCTCCTGTGCCTTACACGCAGGAAGCAATAGATGTTTTTTGTAAAAATATTGAAATTGCACAAAATTTTATTCCGTTTCCTTTGATTTTAGAAAATATTACTACTTCGTTTCTATTGCCAGGTAGCGAAATGTCAGAAGCACAATTTATTAAAAAAATCATTGAAACAAGCAACGAAAATAATAAAACAAGCAATAAAAATCTTTCTGTTGGGCTTTTGTTAGATGTAACAAACTTGTATATCAATGCACAAAATTTGGGTTTTGATTACAAAGCATATTTGGCAGAATATCCTACTGAATATGTGGTACAGTGTCATTTTGTAGGATATTATACGCAAAAAATTGGCGAAAAAAATTGGCTTGTTGATGGACACGCTCATTATACAAACCCTGAAATTTGGGAGATTTTAGAATATGTGGTTAAAAATACACCTGTAAAAGGGCTTATTTTAGAAAGAGATGAGAATTTTCCGCCTTTTGAAATGATTAAAAAAGAGCTTTCGCAAGCAAGGGAGTTTTTTTGTAAATAATTTTACTTTGTAATTTGTTTGAAATTACCCCAACTATCTATCCAAAAATTCCATACTTTATAAGAATATTGTTGTGTATCAAAATAAATTTCATCATTTTTTATGTTGAAAAATGTTTTTCTGACAATATTTTTAGTTTTTAAATTTTCGGTGTCTGTAATGTCAATTTGGTCAGCATTTGACTTGAAATAAGATAAAATTTGGGCAGGTATATTTTTGTTATGATAATACATTTCAACATCAGCATCATTTTTAAACATATTTTTTAAAACTGATTTTTGAATTTCAACTTGTCCTTTTCTATTAGTTTTATATTTTTTGTTGGGTTCTATGGGCGAAAAACTAATAAAAACTCCTTTTAATGGTTTATTTTCTTCATTTTTTACATTGATTAAAATAAAATCTGTATGATTGGATTTTTCACTAATTTTTAATTCGTGTTCCATTACTTCAATAGAATCAATTAAAATAAGTTTTTGATTTTCTTTTTTCCAAATGCCATCAAAAGAATACCAAGTTCTGCAACTACCACTCACATCATTAAATTGAAATGCATTATCAGGATAAAGAAATAATATGTAATTTTTTTCTTTATTCATAATTTCATATTTAATTGTATCATTCTGCCCAAAAACATTCAGGCTTAAAAATACAAATAACAATGTGAGTATTTTGTGCATTTTTTAGGGTTATGTAATTTTAAAAAATGGTCAGACCTTCGTAAACTACGGTGTAGACCATTTTTTGCAAAATTACAATTTTTCTTTTCAAAAAAAATAGGATTTGTATTTTCATACAAATCCTATTTTTTTTATTTTTTTTAGACAAAAAAACTATTTTTTAACCTTTACTTTTATTTTGTTTCCACTTTTCTTTTTCTTTTCTTTTTCTTCATCATCTTTTCCTTTCTTTTTCTCATAATCTTCTGCATCATTGCTTGTGTAAAGACTCGCTGGAAAACCATTAAGTTGTCGCCAAATTTCATAACCCACACTTACATTGTCAAGCATTATCCAACCATACACACCTGAACCTACATTAAGTTGGGCAGGCCAAGGTTCTTCTTTGGTAGGTATAACCAAAATCCTAAATTTTCCCTCTTTGCTATCCACTCTATCTACCACCGCAACTGTACCGCCAAATGTACCAACCGCCACAAGTGGATAACCACTCACCTGTAACGCTGGAAAACCATCAAATTCAAGCCTTACGTGTCGTCCTTGTCTTACAAGTGGTCTGTCCATTGCTTTGATATAAAGCTCAACTGCCATTTGTGGTTTTTCAGGAATAATCGTACAAATGGCTTCATTTTCTTTCATAGTTTCGCCAACACCTTCTTTGAGTGTTTTTACGATATAACCCGTTTGAGGTGCAAGAATAAAGTGTTGATTATTACGCACAACCACATTGGCATATTTGTTTTTGAGTTTTGAAAATTCGCCTGTTGCATCAGCTAAATATCCTTGTGCAGAACTTCTATCTGATTCTGATTTTGCGATTTTGTCCTGATATTCAGCTTCTGCAGATTTGAGTTCTATTTTGATATTGAGCATTTCTTGCTCTGCAACAAATACTTTATTTTGTTTAGAAACTACTTTTGCACTTGATTCTTGCAACATTTGTTTTCTTTTTTCCCATTCAGTTTGCGAAATAAGCGGAACAGGTTTAGCAAAATACAAAGAATCATAGCTTTGTGATTGGCGTTGATAATACAAATAATTTGCTTTTTCTGCTTCAAAATCTGCTTTATCACTCACGAGCTTAAAAGTAGCTTGTTCGTATTTATTTTTGAGTTGATTAAGTTTGAATTGCAAACCCGAAATCAATGCAAGACGTTGATTGTCCAACGCTGATATTTTATTTTGGGTGGCAGATATTCCACCTTTTTTGGCTTCCAATTGTTCTTGAAGTCTTTGGATAAGTTCAGGGTCAAAATAATCATCTTTTATCTCATCAATTACCACAAGCGTATCATTTTGTTTGACAAATTGACCTTCTTGCACACGCCATTCACGTATACGTCCAGGAATAGCGGTTTGGACTTCTTGCGGTCTATCTTTTGGCGTAAATGCAGTTACAGCACCTGTGCCTTCTATGTTTTGTTGCCAAGGCAAAAACATACAACCAATTCCAACAAAAACCATTCCTAAGAGCCAAATAGCCAATTTTTTGGCGTGTTTGTGGTTGTGAATAATTTTGAGAGAATATATTTTTTTGTCTAATTCTGCTCCTTTTATGGAGTGTTTGGCAGATATATCAAGCATATTTTTTTAATGGTGAATGTTGAATGGTAAATGGTGAATGGAACAGCCTTTTTTAATTATGAATTAGGAATTAGGAATTAGAAATTAGAAATTGAACAGCCAAATACAAAACAGCCAGATTCTTTCAGAATGACACGTTTTTTTCACTTTTTTGAACCTTGAACTTTTTAAACCTTAAACTTTGAACCTTAAACCTTAAACAATTCAAAAGCAAATACTTTTCCGTTTTCAGTGCCTACAAAAAGTTGGTTATTTTTTAATAATGCACATCTGATTTTTATTTTTATGTTGCCTTTTAGTATTATTTCTTTTGTATCAATATTCATTCCCCAAAATTCGCCTTGTTGATTTGCAAAAAATAATATTTTTTTTTCTTCAAAAAAATTGATAGAAACGCCAAAAAGATTGTCTTGTAAAAAAACTTCTTCTTTTTTGGTGTAATTTTCTGCATCAAAACATCTCAAATTCCCTGTTTTATCCACTTGATAAAGACATTTTTGATGAATAAACCTGTATAAAATAGCAGTATTTTCTTTTTCACCATTTTTAAATTCGTGCAGTGCTTTTTGATTTTCTATATCCCACAAAATTACGGTGTAATCAAGGTCAGAATAAAAGAAAAAATACAAATTATCCCTTAAATGCAGCGTTTCCATTGCATATTTTGTATCATTTTCTTTAAATTTAAGATGTTTTGGTACTTCAAAAGTTTTTTCAATTTCAAGGTTTTTGAGGTTGAACAAATAAACAGGACTTTCTTTCTGTTTGTGTTTTTTGGTATCTTCTTTTGATAAAAGGTTTTTCCATTTGTATTTTTTTGGAAGTTCGTCTTTTCTATCAAGATGTTTGGTAGGATATGTTTTTGCTAAAATTTGGTTTTCTGTGTGTTGAATAGATTTATTGAAAGGTGCAGGAATTTCAAGCATTGTCATTTCTTTTGTTTTGATGTTGATAATTCTTGAAAGATAACAAAGTGTCATACAAAGAATTTCATCATCATTGATAAAAACACCTTTTTCATATTGTACCAATTCATTTTTTATGGCAATTTTTTTGGTAATTTTTTTCTTTTTTGCATCAAAAACTATTACCTGTCCTTGCCAACCCCACACGCTCAAATGCGGTTTTTTTGGAACTGTTGCTAAAAAATTGGCTTGACTTCCATCTTTTTTTCTTAATTTTTCTATGGCAGTCATTTCTTCGTTCCACACCAAAATCGTATCATCATACGCAGAAGAAAGCAAAGTTTTTTGTTCTTGGTGATAATACAATTCGCCAACGCTATCAGAATGTTCTCTTTTGATACCAGAAGCCATAAGAGCTTCTATATTCCATATTTTGAGCGTTCCATTTTCGTCTGCGGTATAAAGATTTTCATTGTAAGCACAACTATAAATATCACTTCCACCGTGTCCAACTTCCAAAAATATTTGTTTTCCTGTTTTCACGTCCCAACCTTCTATCACCTCACAAGCAGTTACGAGGAGGTTATATTTTGGAATAAAAATGCTTGATTTTATGTCGTATTTATTGCCACTATCCACTTGCCAAATAATTTCCCAAGTATTTACATTCCACAAAACAATGTCATTTGCCATTGTGATAACGTGGTTTTCATCTATCCAAGCGATTTCGTGTACTGCATTTTTGTTGCCTTTGCCTGAATGATTGCCTCCTCCAATAGTCATTCCCATTACATAATGCAAACTACTTCCTTCCAAAATGTCATTTATCAAAGAATAATCTTCTAAATTCCAATATTTGAGGGTGCTGTTTAATGCTCCACTTAGCAGTTTTTTGTGGTCAGGGCTTACGCCTAAGGCATACACCCACTCCTCGTGTCCTTCTAAATCTTTTAGAAGTTTGCCTTTTTCATAATTCCAAACTTTTACCAAGCCATCTTTTGAGCCTGAAATGAGTAGATTTTCAGTAAAAGCCAATCTACTTACATAATCATCGTGTCCTGTGAGGGTTTTGTGGAGTTTTAAAGGTTCTTCTTCGTTTTCAATGTTGTAATGATAAACTTTTACTTGGCAATCATCATCTGCGGTTGCAACATACAAACCACAAGGCGATATTTTAATTTGGTTGGTAGGGCAAGTTTCTATTTCTTGTATCAAATGTAGGGTTTCTTTGTCCCAAACTTTGAAAGTAGCATCTTCTGAAGATGTAAAAAAATGTTTGTGATTGACCACCAAACCACCCACAAAGTCGTCGTGTACTTCTATCTCATCTACTAATATTTGATGTGGAAGTTCAAAGTTTTGTTTGGGAAATAATCCAAAAGGTTTAAAATCTTCTTTTGGGGCATTTTGTTGCCAAAGTTCTAAAAAAGATGACATAATTAATTATGAATTATAAATTATGAATTATGAATTTTTAACTCTTGGAGGGTTTTAAACCCTCCAAGAGTTTTAATGGTTACTTATTTGTTGATAATTTGGGTGTCATTGCGTAACAATCTGACTGTTTGGCTATTCTGTACAAGAGAACAGCCAGATTCCTACGGAATGACAATAGTTTTTTTGTATTTTTTAGGTTAAATATTAAATTAAAATCTTTAATTAGTAAAATATTTAGGTTAAATATTAAATTAAAATTATTATTTAGTAAAATATTTAGATTAAATATTAAATTAAAATTACTATTTAGTAAAATATTTAGGTTAAATATTAAAATCTTTAATTAGTAAAATATTTAGGTTAAATATTAAATTAAAATTACTATTTAGTAAAATATTTAGATTAAATATTAAATTAAAATTACTATTTAGTAAAATATTTAGATTAAATATTAAATTAAAATTACTATTTAGTAAAATATTTAGATTAAATATTAAAGTAAAGTATTTATTTAGTAAATTTTATATCTTAATTATTAAAATAAATGCTTTACTTATTAAATGCGTTTGGTATAAAACCCAATGCTATTGATTTATTATAGAT
>JAAFIN010000150.1 GCA_013297825.1 Cytophagales bacterium | reverse complement strand
TTTTGTGCTAAATTATATCTTTTTTTATTGATTTAAAAAAATAGTATGCACGCATAACATTTTTTTTTAGAAAAATGTTTTTAGATATGAAATTTTTTAGAAAAAATATTATTTTTTTTAGAAAAATGCTTTACAAACGTTTGTGCAAACGATTGATTATTGAAAATACAATTTGATAAAATGAATTGTTTTAATTTTAAATTAAGGGAAAATTGTAAGAAAAAGTAAAAAGCACAAAACAGCCAAATGTAAGTGTTATTTCATTAAAAATTAAAAAACTACTTTTGTTTGGTTTTGTAGTAATATTTTTTTTTAATTATTTTAAAAATATTTAAAAAGAAATCATAATTTTGAGGCTACTTTTAAAATAACAAATTTAAACCTTTTAAAATAAACCTTTTAAAAAAAAATTATGCAAAAAAATTACTACAATGTCCTCATTTTTATTCTTTTTTGTTCTTCTCTTTGTTCTTGTGCAGCGTGGCGTAAGCCTCTCAATGTGCCTGCTTCTCTTAGCACTTGTGCAGTGTCAGACAGGTCATATTATTTGGATTCTTTGGTAGATGAAAGTGCCAAAAAATTAAGTTTTGATACTACAAATGCCTCTGGAATGCTTGCTAAAAGATTTTCTAATCGTAGTGTGGTGCTTATGCAAAATCTACATTTGTATGGTTTGGTTACAGAATTTACACGTATGGAAGAAAAAAACAAAAATACACCTGCAAATCCTGATTTTCTGCACATCAAACAATCATTAAATCAGCGTATTCTACTTGCAGAAGCAGATATTACAACTAATTTGGCAGAATTGGATTGTGAAAAAACACGCATACTTTCAGCACTTAGCCATTTGGACGATTATAACCAAACACGTGTCAATCGTGCTACTGTTGGGGCGATACTTTCAGGGGCAATATCTGGTGTGCTAACAGGTGCGGTTGCACTTTATAATCCTGATAGTAGCAATACTGAACAACAAGTTTTTACCATTGTAGGAGCAGTGGGTGGTGGATATTTTGGGTTTAAAGCATTTGGTACAAAAAGAAAAATGAATTTTTTTCATTCACGAAATCACATCAGAGAAATATGGGAAAATAAACCAAATTCACGAATATTTTCGCCAAGTATATGGGAATTTATGCGTAAAAGTTTTAATTTAAAAGGAAAAACAACCAGTGGAATTGAAATAATAAAAGCTATGTGGGAAAATGAAGGTATTTTGGAAAAAGATTCAAAAAGTTTTGATAAAAAACTTAAACTTATTGTGCTTGGAAATGGGGGAGCGTATAGTTCAGGGGAATTGCAAGACCGTTTGAATATGTTGATTACCATAGAACGTGAGATTGATATTATGAAATATGACCTCAAGCGTGTTCAACAGGAGATTATATTGGGGTATAAATTATAAAAAATAGCTTTTGTATTTTTTATAATAAAAATGGCTGTTCTATCACAAGAACAGCCATTTTTTATGCCAAAAATCAATTAAATTTCAGCTAAAAATAGGATTTTTATTTAAGAAAATATCGTATTTTGGCTGTTTTTGTATTTTGTACTTATTTTTTCTCTTGCACCTTTCTCCTGATTTTTCCACTTATAAATTTATCTCAAACTGCACCAAATCTACAAATTCCTGTAAGCGATTTTGTACGTCTTCATCTGACAATTCATAAAGTGCTTCAGGGCCAAATTTCCCTACGCAGAAAGAAGCCATTGCAGAACCGTGAATTAAAGCAGCTTTCATATTTTCAAAAGAAATATCACCTGTTTTTGCCAAATGCCCTATAAAACCACCTGCAAATGTATCACCTGCACCTGTTGGGTCAAATACATCAGCCAAAGGCAACGCAGGAGCATAAAATAATTCGTCTTTGTGGAAAAGTAACGCACCGTGTTCGCCTTTTTTGATGATGAGATATTTAGGTCCCATTTCTTGGATTTTTTTCGCAGCTTTTACCAAAGAATGTTCGCCAGAAAGCAATCTTGCTTCTTCATCATTGATAGAAAGCACATCAACCATTTTTAGCACCACTTTCAAATCGTCCAAAGCAATTTGCATCCAAAAATTCATAGTATCCATTACTATCAATTTAGGGCGTTTTTTGAGGCGGTCAATTACTGTTTTTTGCACTTGTGGCGTAAGATTACCCAAAATCAAATATTCACAATCTTGGTAACTTTCAGGAATTACAGGGTCAAAATCTGCAAGTACATTCAATTCTGTAACCAATGTATCACGAGAATTAAGGTCTAAATGATATTTTCCTTGCCAAAAAAAAGATTTTTCACCTTTTTTAATTTGCAAACCTTCTGTACTTACACCTTTTTTATTAAGGTGTTGGATAGTTTCTTGTGGAAAATCCTCGCCTACTACACTTACCAATTTTACATTTTTGGTAAAATATGACGCACAATAAGAAATATATGTGCCTGAACCACCAATGATTTTATCTACTTTTCCAAAAGGGGTTTCTATACCGTCAAAGGCAACTGAACCTACCACTACTAATGACATAATTTTTTTTGTTTTTTTTGTTATTATTTACGTTATTTTAATCTTTTTCAAAGATTTTTTGATTAAAAAATTTTGCAAAAATACCCAAAAAAAGGAGAAATAAAAAGTAATAAGGGGAAAGGTGTCAGTAGTAAGGGGAAAGTACAAATACAAACAGCCAAAATACAAGGGGAAAGGTTAAGGTTTTTAATTTTTAAAAAAATAGAGGTTTTATGACAATTTTTATTGAAAAAAAAACACCCAAAGTAAAAGCAGATATTCCACAAAAATTATCAAACAACTATAGTTTTTAAATAATAATTTCTCAAAAAAAATGGTCGCAATTTTATACGTTGCAGACCATTTCTTTTGAGAAACTTACACCTGACTACTTTCCCCTTACACCTTTCTCCTTATTCTATCCTTTCATTTGACTAATGGATTTTCCGAGAAGCATTGCAAAAATATCTGCACTTTTTTCCATTTTGAAAAAAGGGTCTTTGTCGCCTTCTTTATCCACATCAATACCATTGTCATACACTTGAAAATCCAAAATTCTATTCAAAAGCGTAATTTTTTCGCTGGTTTTTCCTTTAAAAATAATACGTTTGTTGGTAAGATACAATTTTCCTGAATCCAAAATCGTCCAATCTGCAAGATTTTTGGTATTTTCACCCATTTTTCGCCAATAAATACCTTTTGCAATTTTTAGGCGTAAATGTTCATTATTTGGGGCTTTATTAGGTTTTAATAATTTTTCGTACCAATCAATTTCAGCCATAAAATAGCATTTTTCATTTTTGGGAAGTCCCAAATCATTTGGAATTTCTGTCATATCTTCATTTTCAATACGCCAATAAAGTTTATATTTTTCCAAATCTGATTTTGTATTTTCGTCCTCTATCAAATCCACATTTAGATTTTTGGCAATGGCTTTCATTTGAGCCTCTTCCTCTGGCGTAAGGCGAGCATCAGCAATGGCATTGTGCATAAATTGCTGTATGAGTTCTTGCCCACTTTGTTTGTAAATACTACCAGCTATATCATTGGAAAGTTTCAAATCACTTTGCAATTTTTCAATAAAAAGCCTTTCTTGTTCGTCCAATTCACCATCTTGGATTACTTTTTCAACTTCTTTTTTATAAATTTGTCCTGCAAGTTCTTTGTGAATAATAGAAATTTGGCGGTCATTTAAACCCAATATCCTTTTTAAATCACGCAAATCTTGAAACTCACTTTCAGAAATAAATTTATCTTCCAAACAGCTTTTTAAGTAAGATTTATAAAAACCCTGCAATTCGTTTTCAAAATCTACCGCAAAACTTATTCCGTAAGCAAGTTCTATTTTGTGAATATCCTCTATTTGAATTTGTTTAAAATCTTTTTCTGCTAATAGATTATTTACTTCTACGATGGCATTTTCTTTAATTTTTTGACCAAGTATTTTTTGAAAAAATGAAGGTTTTTGTAAATTTTTTGGATTGTAACTTTTGTGTTCCATGTTTTCAGTTTAAGGTTTAAAGTTCAAGGTTCAAGGTTTAAGGTTCAAAATAAAAAATGTGTCATTCTGAAAGAATCTGGCTGTTTTGTATTTGGCTATTTCATTTACCATTCACAATTTACCATTTACCATTCATCATTTATTTGCACCAAATTAAATATTTTTTTTAATTTTATGTTTTTTTTGTAAAAATAATTTTTTTTTCCTCAAAAATTAAAATATTTTTGAAACTCATTTTTTAAAAAATTTCTATGAAAAAAATAATTTTTTCTGAAAAATCTCCTGCTCCCATAGGGGCGTACAGCCAAGCGGTGCAAGCAGGCAATACTTTATACGTGTCAGGACAAATTGCTCTTGATACACAAGGCAATCTTCATACCCAAGATGTAGAAACTGAAACAAAACAGGTGATGGAAAACCTTAAAAATATCTTGGAAAAGGCATCTATGGGCTTTGAAAATGTTGTAAAATGCAGTATTTTTTTAAAAAATATGTCAGATTTTGCGAAAGTAAATGGCATTTATGGACAATATTTTACCGAAAATCCACCTGCAAGGGAAACCGTAGAAGTTAGCCAACTTCCTCGTAATGTAAATGTGGAAATTTCGTGTATTGCGGTAAATCAGTAATCAGTAGTCAGGTATCAGGGAAATACAAATTACTTTTTTTATAAAAACTTTTGGAGGGTTTTAAACTCTCCAAGAGTTAGAAATCGCTAAAAAAGTTGAATATTTGAGTTTTGCACAATCTTTGTACTTATTTTTTTGTTTTTAAGAAAATAAATAAGAAATTGCAAAAAAAGTTCAAGGTTTAAAGTTTAAGGTTCAAAGTTTAAGGTTCAAAGTTTAAGGCTTAAAAATAAAATAAAATCCTGCTAATTCTTAAATCCTGAAAATCCTGATTCAGACTTTGGCTGTTTCATTCATCATTTAACATTTAACATTGAAATTGGCTGTTCATTCATCATTTATCATTTAACATTAAAAAAAATGTCTTTAAAAACAATCATAGAAGAAGAAATCAAAAAAGCAACCTTAGCACGCAACCAAGCACGTTTGTTGCCTTTACGTGCCATTAAATCACTTATTTTGTTGGAAGAAACCAAACCTGGACGTACAAGTGCGGAACTTTCAGAAACAGAAGAAACACAACTCCTAAGCAAAGCCCTCAAACAACGCAAAGAATCTGCTGAAATTTTTGCCACACAAAACCGCCCAGAATTGGCAGACAAAGAAAATGCAGAATCAGCAGTTATTGAAGAATTTTTGCCAAAACAACTTTCTGAAGCTGAAATTACCGAAAAAATCAAAGAAATTATCACACGCACAGGTGCTTCCAAACCTGCAGATATGGGCAAAGTAATGGGCGTAGCCACCAAAGAAATGGCTGGTTTGGCTGACGGAAAACTTATCTCCCAAATTGTAAAATCGCTTTTGGTGTAAAAAAAGTTTAAGGTTTAAAGTTTAAGGTTTAAGGTTTAAAAAAATTAACAAAAAAAATATTTTTTTATATTAAATAGCCAATAATTTAGTTTGCATTGTAAAGATAGGGTATAAAACCCTATTTTATTGATAAAAAAATCAATAGCGTTGGGGTTTATACCCAACGCTTATAATTAAAAATTCTAAATTATAAAAATCTTTGTTTAAACCTTAAATTTTAAACCTTAAACTTTAAACTTTAAACTCTTGAACATCGCAGGCATTGTATTGGATTTATTGATAGCCTCTACCATAGGTTGGGGGGCATATATAGGTTACAAAGAAGGAATTTTGCAAGAAGTTGTAAAATTTTTGCATTTTGTGCTTGCATTTTTGGTGTGCTTTAAACTGTGTGCAGTGTTGTTTAATTTGATGTCGCTACACATGTTTAAATTTAACCAAACCATTTATCCTGAGCTTGTATTTGCGGTTGCGGTACTTACATCTATATATTTGGTTAGAAAAATGGAACAATATCTAAAATCCGAAATTGAATATGAATTTCCTGGACAATGGGATAATTATTTAGGGGCATTATTTGGATTTTTGAAAAATATTGTCGTATTGAGCTTTGTATTTTGGTTTATGACAGGCTTGGGCGAATTTCATAATGAGTTACAAAAAAAATCTTTTATGTATAGATTTGTGGAGGCAGTTGCTTATATCCTCACAGGCGTAAAAGACGAAGACGAACTTTCTAAAATGATAAGAGATTTTATAGACTAATACGCCCCCTAACCCCCAAAGGGGGAATATTAGCAAAATGATACACTTAATTGCTCCCCCTTTGGGGGCTGGGGGGCTTCTATTCTATGACTATCGCAGATTTAAAAGAAGAAAAAGGCTTTAAATATTTGGAAAAAGGCGAAGGCGAAACACTTTTGTTGTTGCACGGACTTTTTGGAGCATTGAGTAATTGGGAAGATGTACTTGCGTATTATTCTACCAAATATCGTGTAGTAGTGCCTATGTTGCCTATTTACGAATTGCCTTTATTAAGTGCAGGCATCAAATCCTTGACTGAATTTATTGCTAAATTCGTGGAAATGAAACAACTCAAAGATATGACCCTTTTGGGCAATTCTTTGGGCGGACACCTTGCACTTGCTTATACATTGCTCAAACCTGAAAATGTAAAAAGAATTGTACTTACAGGAAGTTCTGGACTTTTTGAAAATTCAATGGGAGGCTCTTATCCAAAACGTGGAAAATACGAATACATCAAAGAAAGAGTTGAATACACATTTTATGACCCAAAAGTAGCCAGCAAAGACCTTGTAGATGAAGTATTTGACACCACACGCAGTATTCCAAAATGTATGAGCATTGTAGCAGTTGCAAAATCAGCACAAAGACACAATCTCGCAAGCCAATTACACCTTATCAAAATACCTGTTTTATTGATTTGGGGACTTAATGACACGATTACACCGCCAAATGTTGCGTATGAATTTGATAGATTATTGCCAAATTCTGAACTGCATTTTGTGGATAAATGTTGCCACGCTCCTATGATGGAACACCCTGAAAGGTTTAATACACTTGTTCAGGACTTCTTAACAAGAAATTAGCATAAAAAACAAACTTTTTAATGTTTTTTTTTGTAACAAACACACAAAACAAAGGTTTTTGATATTCTTCCTCCATACCATTATGATTGCCATTGAACTTGTAAATCAAGTAATTCCGCCCCTCAAATCCACTGACACAGTGAAAAAAGCAATTCAATGGATGGAGGAATTTCGTGTTAGCCAACTTCCGCTTATTGACAAACAAGAGTACAAAGGTCTTATTTTGGAAAGTGCTTTGTATGATTGCAATGACGAAAACGCAACGATTGATACCTTAGAAATCAAATACGAAGATACTTTTGTGTATTCGCACCAATATTTTTTTGAAATCCTAAAACTCGCAAAACAACAAAATATCCAAGTGTTGGCGGTTTTGGACGAAAAAGAAGAATTTTGTGGTGTAGTTACGCTCAATGATGCAATGAATGTAATTGCAGAGTCAAGTGGTATGCAAGAACCTGGCGGAATTTTGGAATTTTTGATGGATAAAAGAGATTATTCGCTTACCGAAATAAGCAGATATGTAGAAGAAAATGATGCAAAAATTCTAAATGTGCATATCATTGACGATAAAATAGACCGACAACAAATAAAAGTTACCATCAAAATCAATACGACTAATCTTGCTCGTATTGTGAGTACATTTGAACGCCACGATTATCACGTTATTGGCAAATATGAAGATGACGAAGCTGAACAAGCATTGGAAAAAGATAGGCTTGATATGCTTTTTAAATATTATATTTAATGTTGAATGATAAATGATAAATGAAACAGCCATAAAAAAAACTCTACTTTTGAAAGTAGAGTTTTTTTGTTTTGGTTTTTTTTACAAAATAAAAGTTTCCAAGAAAATGAAAAGATTTGTAATAGGTGATATACACGGTTGTCTTAGCACATTAAAAGCACTTATTGAAAAAATAGCTTTGTCAAAAAATGACCAAATCTATTTTTTGGGGGATTATATTGACAAAGGCAAAGATGGTGCTGGTGTGGTGGATTTTGTAATGCAATTACAACAAGAAAATTATAAAGTATTTGCATTGAGAGGCAATCACGAAGAAAATTTTTTGTATGCCTACAAAAATTATAATCCAAAAACTTTTGTAAAATTTATCAGAACTATCAACAAAAGCGGTGATTTATTGGAAGATGATGGACTTCCTAAACAAAAGTATCTTAACTTTTTTCAAAAATTAGATTATTTTTTTGAATTGGATAATTTTTGGCTTGTGCATGGTGGTTTTAATGTTGCACAACCCGAAAAATGCTTTACTGATACCATCACAATGGTTGAAAAAAAACCTGCGGAATATCACGAGGAACTCCTAAAAGGTAAAACACTTATACATGGTCATCAAATTCATTATTTGGAGAAAATAACCACTGCCATAGAAAATAAAGCTAAAATTATTCCATTGGACAATGGTTGTGTGCATAATGTACGCCACAAAATATATGATGTAACAAAAATAGGACAACTTGCGTGTTTGGAATTGAATAGTTTTGAGTTGTTTTTACAAAAAAATATTGAAGAAGGATAATTTTTTTTTATACATCTCAAAACTTATAAGGTTTTTAAAACCTTATAGGTTTGAATAAAAAGTCCAAAAAAATTTAGACTTTAAAATGTATTTCCTTTCTCCTGACACCTTTCTACTTTCCCCTAAATTAAAAAACAATCATAAATTTTGTACCTTTTTTGTATTCACTTTCTATTTTGATAGCTCCTCCAAGTTTTTCAATGGTTTGTTTTACAATATAAAGCCCAAGTCCAGAGCCTTCTGAGGCATCAGTTGCCCTGAAAAACATATCAAATATTTTGTTAAGATATTCTTTTTTGATGCCTATGCCATTGTCATTGAATTGTATGGTGGCTTTTTGATTTTTTATTTCAATAAAAATATCTAAAAAACTATGTTCTACGCTTGTATTTTGGTATTTTATGGCATTAGAAATAATATTAGCAAACACAATTTCCATTCTAAAAATATCAGATGAAAATTCAGAACCATCACTATCAATGTGGATTTTTTTGTCCAAACGCTGGAAATTGGGCATATATTGGAAATCGTCCCAACATTTTTGAATAATTGCCTCAAAATTTATAGGTTCTGTTTTGCGTTCTACACGTTGATTTTTACCAAAATTCAGCATAGAATTGGTAAAATTATCTAATTTTTTGATGCTTTGCTCTATTTTATCTATATAAATCAACAAATGTTCAGGAATTTCCTCGTATCTCATCACATTCACCAACCCCAAAATGGAAGTAAGCGGTGAGCGAATATCGTGTGAAGTGCGATAAATAAGTTGGTCAAGCTCAAAATTTCTGTCTGAAAGTTCTGCTAAGGTGTGATTGGTTTCTTCTTGTTTGGTGCGTAGATTTTCGTTGATGGCTTTTAATTCTTCTTCTTGTTGTGCGAGAACTTGATTTTTGAGCATAAGTTCTTTATTAAGACTCAATAGATTTGCTCTTTTTTCAGTAAGGCTCTTATTAAGTTCTAATAATTCTTCTTCTTTTCTTTTTAATAAATCATTTTGTGCTAATACTGCAAATTCGCCTTTTTTGCGTGCATCTACGTTGAGGAACGAAACCACAAGCATACACGCATCTCCTTGTGGATTGGTAATTGGGCTGTAATATATTTCGTACCATATTTTTCGTTCATTATCATTTTTTCCTACGGTAATTTCTGTTTCTATGTGTTTGCTTTCATTTCTTGCAAAACACTTTTCCATTCTAATCAAGAAATTATCTTTTTCTTTTGGGCTAACATAATCCAAAAAACTTTCTTCTATTTTTGGGATTTTTTGCCAATTTTCTTTGGCATCTTTTTTTCCTCTTTCGTTGAACATTAGTATTTTATAATCTTTGTCCAACAAAAAAATTCCGTGTAGTGCATTATTAAAAATTGCTTCCAAAAGTGATTGATTTTCTAATAATTGCAATTCAGCCCGCTTGCGTGCAGAAGTATCAATCAACGAAATCGCAACTGCGTGAGGAGGTTGATTGGGGTGATTGACAGGGTGAATCGTTACTTGTGCCCAAGCGGTATCATTGTGCGGTGGTTTTTGGAGAATTTGTTCATAACTGATGGTTTTTCCTTCTTCAAAAGCACTTTTGATGTATTGTTCAAGCAATTCAGGTTTTTTTTGAAATGCTTTATATTGCGTAACTTTATCGCCTATTTTTAGAGTAGTATCTTTATAAAAAATGGTATGAAATTTTTTGGCAGAACGATTAAAATACAAAATTGCGTTATCTTTATTGATTAAAAAAAACGAATATTTTGTATTATCCAAAATGGTTTGAAGTTGATTTTGTTCATTTTGCAAAAATTCTTGTGCTTGTTTTTCTGCTGTAATATCCCTTGTAATGCTAAAAAGTGTTGTTTTTTGCAACGCATTTGAGAGATTTATGGTTCTACTTTCCACAATAATAGGCTCACCATCAGCACACACAAGGCAGGTTTCGGTTTCCGCAAAAGCATTTGGTTTATTTTTCTTTTGAAACAAAAAACTCATACTACGTGAAAGATAATTTCTATCTTTTTCATGCACAAAATCCAATGCTGGTTTTCCTATCATTTCATCTGCGGAATATCCTAACATTTTAGCAAAAAACTCATTTACATACAAAAGCACGCCATTTTTATCTACTACGTGCAGACCTATGGAAGCATTTTGAGCAAGATGTTGGTAAAATGAAGGAGAAAGTTCGGTCATAGCAGGAAAGTTTAAGGTTTAAAGTTTAAGGTTTAAAGGTATTTTTTGAACCTTAAACTTTGAACTTTGAACTTTTAACATATATATGAGGCTTTTTTTGCAAATTTAATGCTTAAAGATTGAAGTTTTATATTTTGTATTTAATATTTTGTTTTTGTTTGTATATTTAAACAATATTTTTTGATATTTTTGCAGAAATGCTAATAAAATTATTTCTCAATAACTAAGAAATCTCTCTACCCTACCATTTTTCGTGCTTCCCCACGTTTCACGTGGGGTTACCATAGTTGAACCACTTCGTGGTTGTTTAAATAGCTTTTTGTATTAAAAACCCTGAAAGGGTTTAACAATGGTAACCCCACGTAAAACGTGGGGAAACGACAAATAAAAAAATAGTAGGGTAGAGAGCTAAGAAATTCTTATCATTAAAGTTAAAAAGCATTTTACCAAAAAAATTTATGAAAAAAAACCTTTTTTTATTTGCTTTTATTTTATTAGTAAATGTTTTTACCATAAATAATACTGTTTTTGCACAAAAAGTCAGTAAAAATAATAAAAGAATTGCAAAAGAACTTTGTGAATGCACTAAAAATGCTTTAAAAGAATATCCACCTTTATTTACTCAAATGTTAATTGATTATGCAGAATTTGGTAAAGAAAAAGCAGAGGAAAAACTCAAGACTAAAATGATGGCATTATCCCCTGAAGAACAGGAAGCATTTGCAAAAGACATTCAGGAAAAACCAATGGAACAAATTATGGAAAAATATTGTGGAGAAACCAAAAAACTTATGAAAAAATATAAAATAGATAATACAAGTAGAATAGAATGGGAAAAAATAATAAACTTTATGAAGAAAGATGGAAAATGTAAAGAAGTTTATTCACTTATGTCTATGTCATTAAAGTTTTTTAATAACTAAATTCTTTAAGAAAATACAAAAAATATTTTTTTGAACTTTTGAACCTTAAACTTTGAACCTTAAACCTTTAACTTTCTGAAATGCAATACATCAATCCCATTTACACCTCACAGGAAGCCATTACACAACTGACAAATGACTTTGCAAATGCTTTTCCTTACAAACATCTTGTAATGGATAATTTTTTGACTGAAGATTTTGCAAACCTTTTGTATGATAATTTTCCAAGCATTGACAAACTCAAAAAACATTATAATGGATTAAATGAAAAAAAATCAGAAGGTGCTAATTTTTCGGATTTTCACTCTTCATTTTTGGAATTAAGACAATTCCTTTTGTGTGAAGATTTATCAAAATGGACTTCCGAAATTACACAAATTCCTGGTGCTTTTGTAACTGATGACAAACTTGGTGCGGGACTTCATCAAGGCGGAAATGGTAGTTTTTTGGACGTGCATATTGATTTTAATATTCACGCTGAAAAAAATGTATATCGCAGACTTAATTTGTTAATTTATATGAACAAAGATTGGAAACAAGAATATGGCGGTGATTTGGAAATGTGGGACGCAAAAATGACCAAATGTGAGAAAAAAGTAGCCCCAATTTTTAACCGTTGTGTGATATTTGAAACCAACGAAATATCTTATCACGGTTATTCTAAAATCACTTTGCCTGAAAATCTTACACGAAAATCCATTTATACGTATTTTTATACGCCAATGGAAAAATCACCTGTTACACAATATCACGACACCGTTTTTAAGGCAAAGCCAACTGACACTACCGCCAAAAAAATTACAACTTCTATCAAAGAAACTTTAAAAAACTTTATTAAAAAACAACTTAAAAGGGTTGGAATAAATA
>JAAFIN010000148.1 GCA_013297825.1 Cytophagales bacterium | reverse complement strand
CTAATATTACACAAAGTTTTGAAGTGAAAAAAAAGCGTTTTTTGTGCTTTAAAAAATGAATAATTGGGTTGATAAATGTGAGAAGGTTCTGCTCCTGCTCCGTTGAGTTCCACAATTTGGAAGTTTTTGCCTTGTTTTAAATCTTCAATGGAAGCACATCTCAAATCATAACGACCATAATAAAATCCTTGTATTTTTTTGCTTAATTCATCAAAAAAATGCGTAAATTGTTCATCTATGACATTTTCATAATTCAAAAACATCGCACCTCTGCAATGATTTCCATAAGGAACTAATACTTTTTTTTCGTCTTTGGGCAAAATATTTTCCCATTCATTTTGATATAATTTTTCTAAAGTTTCATATTGGAGAACTGCTCTTGATTTTTGCAAAATAAGTTCTTTCAAAGTGTTTTTTCCATTGCCCAATACATATAAAAGTTCTTTTGCGGTTACAGAACTTACATAACCTTTTTCGCTACTTGGATAACGATAATAAAAAACGCTCAATTCCACAGGATAATCCACAAAATTTTGTAGAAGAAAATCAATATTGGTGTTTTTTTGGTATTCGTCCAATTCATTTTCATTATGGATTTTTTGGACTTTCCAGCCTCTTTCGCCTCTATCAGGTTTGGCAATACAAGGAAAATTTATGTTATTTTCTTGCATTTTTTCCAAAACATTTTTCAAAGGAATATTATTATTACATTCTATTAAAATCGTATTTGGAAAAGTATCTTTTGGCAAAAGTTTAAAAATTTCCCATTTGGATTCGCCCAACATTCCGCCATTTTCAATGCTTGGATTGGACGCTGTAAAAAACATAAACGACCTTGCCCTGAAAGACAAGTACAAATAATACAACATTATGGGAAAATAGACTACATTCATAGACCAATATTCCCAATGCCAAAGTTTTATAAAATATTTTCGTAAGTATAATTTCAAAGTTAAAAGTTTAAAGTTTAAAGTTCAAGGTTCAAAAAGTTCAAGGTTCAAAAAGTTCAAGGTTCAAAAAGTTCAAGGTTCAAAAAGTTCAAGGTTCAAAAGTTCAAAAAAATCCTGTTAATCTTAAAATCCTGAAAATCCTGCTTCAGACTTTGGCTGTTTCATTCACCATTTACAATTCACCATTTACCATTAAAAAAAGGCTGTTTCATTCATAATTCATAATTTACCATTTCCTCACTGCATTTTTATCAAAATCCCATTCAGGCGTTTGTAATTCAGTCATTTCTACATCATACCAAGGGGAAAGATTTTGATTTTTGGGATTTTTTAGAATGTGAATATCTTGTGCGGGCATATAACTTTGTGCCAAAAGAAATATTTTTTGTTTGGTTTTTGAATTTTGGGCAATATCCATCACAATAACTGCGTGACCAGGCGAACCACTTTTTAGGAAAATATCTCCAATTTGCAATTTGTCCAAAGTTTGTGTTTTGGTGTCTTTTGGCAATGAAAGTGTGCCAGAATAGGTATAAATTATCTCCAAATATTTTTTGAAAGTGTCATAACTTTCATCAAAAGTAGTTTTTTTTATCCAATTTACCTTATTGCCTTGTACTTGTATGCGATTGCCAGCTTGCCATTTGGTATATTCGCACAAAAAACCATTAGAAAAATGAAATTTTATTTCCTCAAAACGCTTTTGAGCAAATAAATATTCTGCTCTCAAAAGCATTGTTGCATCAGCACATTGTACCAAATTTTTTTTACCAATATTGATGTCAATTACTGCAAATTGTGCCTCTTGATTTTCTTTTTTGTTGCCATTGTGCAGATAAACCGTATTTTCACTACGCAAAGGAAGATTTTGGAGGTATTCACCAAAAGAATTTTTGGACATATTTAACCTTTTAAAATCTTTGGTAAAGTTTTTTGGTAGCGGAATTTCATTGACTTTTTTTGGATAAAAAAACATATTTTTTTCTTTGGATTTTTCTGATGTTTTTTTATTATTTCCACAAAAAGAAAATATTAAAAAAATATTTACCACAAAAAAAACATATCTGAATGGTCTGAACATAAGTTTTTCTTAATAACTTTTTACTTCTTTCATAAAAGTATTGCCCAAAGTTTGACCAATTGCATCAGCAACTTTACGCACAAAATCCAATTCGTGAGGCAAATAATCTGTAAAAGATGCAATTTCTATCATACCAAATACTTCATTTTGATTTTTGAGTGGAATAATCAACAAAACTTTTGGTGTTGCATCACCCAAACCTGAACTTATGAGCGTATAACCTTGCGGAATTTCACGCAAATACATCATTTCGCCTTCCTGCCACGCCTGACCTATGAGTCCAGCCCCAAGCGGAATTTCTTTGGTCATATATTTTTTCTTTTGGTAGGCATAAGATGCAATTAAATGCAGTTTTGTATCAAATTCATCTTGTTTTAAAACAAAAAAACCACCTTGATTAGCCTGCATATAACTTATAAATTGCATTAAAATTTGGTCAGCAAAATTTTCCAAATTATCAGAACTACGTGTCAAATAATCCCCAAATTTGGCAAGACCAGCATTCACCCATTCATCTTGTTTGTTTTGGATAATAATATTTTTAATATTTTTTTGAATTTGAGAAAAAGCCTCTCCAACTTCCCCCAATTTTCCCATAAAATTAATTTCTTTCTTGAAATCTTGGTTTTTAATCTGCAAAGCAAGTTGTGGCACTTTGCTTAATTCTCTGACAATTTGGTGTAAATCTCTCCCTATTTCGCCATAATATTCAGGAAGATTTTGGATTTTGGCAGGCAATTCACCTTGTAAAACTTCTTGTAAAAAATTAGCAATACTTTTGACAGATTTTCTTTTTTGGGTAATATCATACAAAAATATCAACAACAAACTTATTGCTACAATCGCCCACGTGATAATGCCAATCCAAAAATACGTATTTTGTTTGGTTTGGGTACGAAAATAAAAATTGGTAGTTGCTATTTGGTTATCATCATTAAAAGCTGTGAGAATTTGAGCAATATTTTTGTAAATGGGCAAAATCTGTACTTTGAGCCTATTTTCAAGTTCAGGATTAAAAAATATTTCGGTAATATTGCCTTTTGTGTCTTTGTTTTGATAAACTGTTTTGTTCATTGTAGGAAATCTTGGCACAAATTGCTTTTGGATATTAGAAAGTTTTGTCATATCCAATCTTAATTCCCCAAAACCAGAAGGTGGATTTTCGTACCAATATTTTTGAAGACTATCCCACGCAGGTTGAATCTGTGATTGCCATTGTTGTTGGAGTGAAAGCACTGTTCTTTGGTCTTCTTGGCTTTGCGTGGTAGTTCTTTGGGCAAGTTCAAGCGTTGCGACCCATTTTCGTAGTCCATCTTGAAGTGCATAAATGCGTGTAGTAGCAGTATTAAAATTGCTAAAAACTTGTTTTTCAGTTTTATATTCTATAGTTGTGATATTCCACCAAACAATTCCCATACCTACCCAAAGCACAAAAATCCACAAGGCACGCCCTACTTCCCAATATGCTTGGTAGGTGTCCCAAATCCAGTCAATAATATTTTTGGTTATTTTCATAGTAGGGTTGAAAGTTTAAGGTTCAAAGTTCAAGGTTTAAAGTTTAAAGTTTAAAGTTCAAAGTTCAAAGTTCAAAGTTTAAAGTTCAAGGTTTGTTTAAAAGTGTTTTTTAAGCCTTTTTGAACATTTTGAGCTTTTATTTTTGAACCTTTATTTTGAACCTTTATTTTGAGCTTTTATTTTTGAACCTTTATTTTGAGCTTTTATTTTTGAGCCTTTTGAACTTTTTTTTGAGCCTTTTTTTGAGCTTTTGAACGCTTTTTATTTTTTAAACACAAAAAAAACTGCCAACAAAATAAAACCAAAAGCAATAAGATAATTCCATTTGAGCGGTTCTTTTAGATAAAAAACAGCAAACAAAACAAAAACTATCATTGTTAAAATTTCTTGAATAATTTTGAGTTGATAGGCAGAAAATATACTTTTTCCCCAATGATTGGCAGGTACTTGCAAACAATATTCAAAAAAAGCAATTCCCCAACTTATCAAAATTAATTTCCATAAATTCGTTTCTTGAAATCTTAAATGCCAATACCACGCAAAAGTCATAAAAATATTTGCTAAAAATAGCAAAATGATTATCCACATAATTTAGTTAGGAATTAGGAATTAGGAATTAGGAATTAGGAATTAGGAATTTATAGCAAAAATATTTTAATAATCCAAATTTTATTCTAATTATTTTAAAAATAATTTTATAATTTATTTTATAATTTTATTTGTACCTTTACCCTTAATTTATAATTTTTAATTATGTTTCATTTTTAATTCCTAATTCCTAATTCTTAATTCTTAATTTAATAAAGTTCCAAACACATATAAGTGTCATCACCACTTTCCAAAAATTTTTTGATAAAATCTTGATTTTTATAAAAAATATCAATGATTTGGGCGGTAGTGATACTTTCACGCCTTATCCAAATAATTTTCATTGGATTGCCTGCTACGAGATTTCTATTTTGAAAATACTCATCAAGCGTAACAATCGCATAATTATTGACTAAGGCGTATTGCCATATCATAGCATCATCTGTTTGCCCAAGACCCAAACGTCCTACCTGTGTAACCTCTGGGAAGATTTCTTCCAAAGATTTCGCAACACGATAAGAGATATTAAGGTCTAATAACAGTTTCATTGTTAAAATATTGATTTTAGGGGAGATTTATCTTTCAAAAGTAATATTTTTTATGAAATAAATAACTTAAAAAATTATTTTTTTTCAAGAGTAATTTTTGTATTTTTTACTAACTCCTGATTTTTGACTACTTTTTATTTTTTCAAGAGTGATTTTTTGTGTTTTTACCAATTCCTGACTCCTGATTACTTTTCCAAGAGTAGTTTTTTGTATTTTTTACTGATTCCTGACTCCTGATTACTTTATACTTGTTACTTTATTTAAGCTGATAAGTATAATGTTTTTCGCTTGCATCTTTGATGTATTGTATGCAGGCATCAATATCTCTTTTGTTGATTTCAGGAAAATCTTCTGAAATTTCTTTGAAAGTCATACCAGCGTCCAACCAACCAAGCACATCTTGCACTGTGATACGCAATCCACGCACACAAGGTCTGCTTTGCCTTCTGCCTGCTTCCATCGTGATGATTTTATTGAGGTGTATACTTTTCGTCATATTAAAAAAGAGTTTGTTTTTTTGTAATGCTATTATTTAATGTATTTTTTGGTGTATTTTGGTATTAAGCAAATAACTTGCAAAAAAAGTTAAAAATGAATATTCTTTTGATTTTTTTTAGCTTTTTTTTTGTGTTTTTTAAATTTTTTTTTGATTTTTTTAAAAAAATAAACATTTATTAAAAATTATATATTTTAGTAAAAGAAAATTACAAAAAAAATATACTTTTTTATAAAAAAAATTTGGATTATTCCATAAATAATTCCTATTTTTAAGAAATTTTTGAACAAATTTTATTTTGTTCCCAAATTGATTGTTTTAACACATTTTTATCATTATTTTTTTACTATTAAACTCTTATTATTTTTATGGCATCTTTTAGTGTAGATGGTCGTATGACTGTAAAAACCCTCAAAGAAAAATTTAAAGAAGCATTTGGTGCATCTCTACGTGTGTATGTAGGCAATAATGCAGGTCGTGGTGCAAAACACGCTGCAGATGATGCAAGACTTGGTGCTGTTGCTGATGAAAGAGATTCTCTTTCTGCGATTGACCCATTTGAAATTACTTCAGATATGACTGTGGGCGACTTTGAAAAAACTTTTCAAGAAAAATTTGATATTGCAGTTCAAATTGCTGACGAAAAAAATGAAAAACTTTTGGACAATGATGTTAAACTCCTTGATGTAAAAGGTTAATTTTTTTCATTTATTTTTAAATAAAAAAACCTCTTATTTTTAAAAATAAGAGGTTTTTTTTTGTAATTATCAAAATTTTTATTTCCTTAAAAATTTTGATTAATTTACTGTGAAAGTTTGACCATTGATAGTAACTGTGAAAGTATTATCGCAAGTTTCATTTCCATAATCCACCAAAGCTGTTCTTGTAACACCATTCAAAGTACGTGTCAAAGTAACTTGACCAGCAACAGGACGAGTAACAAGTGGCAAACAGCTTCCTTTCCAAACTACTTTGTTAGACGCAGGAGCAGAACCTGTATAAGCTACATTGTTACGATTTACACCACTATAATTTCCCCATACTTCCAAACGTCTTGATGCTTGATTTGTAAGCCAATTAAATGAATTAGCAGTAAAAGTACGTGAGCGATTGCTGTTCCAAGTATGTGTAGTGTTGTCAGGGAAAGTAAATTTACCATTTGTTACGATTACACTGTCTTTACGCATTGTAGCAAGTGTTGGCTGATTAGGTGTAGGCGTTGAAAATGCTTGGCAAATAACTCTTTTTGTACCTTCTACTTTTACAAGTGCAGTAGGGTCAAAACCAACGAAGTGATTATCAAATGTGGTTGTAACTGTGCGACCTACTATGTTAAATGGATTGTTCATAATGGTAGTTCCAGCAGGCACTTCAAAAGTAACAATGATTTTACCTTTGCGTGTGCGTCCATCTATACCTACACAACCTACACTACCAAAATCAATCGTTGCTGTACGAACATTACCATTTGTTACGATTGAAATATCTGCACACGTACCACCTGGCGTGAAAGGTACAGTTTCTAATTGTTCGCCTGCTGCTGGTTTTGCAAAACCAAGTGATTCTACTGCTCTATTTTCCATATCAGTAGAAGCATCTACGTCACCTTCTGATTGTGAATTATCACGTGCTGATACTTGGTCTTGTCCATTATCATCAAGACCTGCTGGGTCATTATTTTTTCTATTGCAAGAAGCAAATGAAATCATAGAACCCATTACCAACATAAACATTAAAGAACGGAAATTGAATTTTAATTTCATATCAAAAATAAAAAGTTATTTGTTATGTAAAGTTTTTTTGTGTTAAAAGATTTTTTTTATTTTGTGTAAAAAAAATCTTGTTTTTTTGTTACAATTATTCAGACGATTGTTTTAAAAAAAGGTTTAATTTTATATGAAAAAAAATCTTGTTTTTTTTGAGTATTCAGAAAAAAAACTTTCACAAAATAATATTCTGTGAAAGTTTTTTTGAGGTTTTAATTTTAAAGTATTTTTTGAGGTTTATTGATTTTTAGCTACTTTTTCTTGTAGATATACAAAAAATTTATTAAAACCTTCTATAAATGTTGTTTTCCATTCTTTAGTTTCAAATTTTGGTTCTTCGCCAGGATTTGCTGTATTGTATTCCATTTGTAAAAAAGTGTTAATTCCAAAACCTGGTTTGGATTGAATATCGTCATTATAGATACGTTTATACACTTTGTTGATTTGCTTGATGTTTTTAAGGGGAATAATTTTTTTAGTACCAAGCACCCAATTACGAATAATCAAAGCATCATTAGTACATTCAAATTGTTGGAAAAACGTGAATATAAACATTAAAAATGTTAATGGACAGAAAAGGAGGGCAATCATGTGCGATCTGGTTGTAAATACGTCTAAAAAATAGTGTTTTGGACTTTTTAGCACAACATCTAAAACCATATACCACAAAACCAAAAAACAAATAAAAATTAAAAAACGATATAATAATCCTGTTTTCATAATATTAAAATAAAAAAAATGATGTTAAAATTAGTAAAGTAATGATTTTTTGAAATTCTTATAAAGTTTTTTATGCTTTATAAGAGATTTAATAGCGAAAATAATAAATTGTTGTCTAAAAAAATACTTTTTAAACAAAAAAAATATTACAAAAACACAGATAAAAGTTTTAATATTTTTTACGATTTTTAGATTTTTTTTGTTTTTACTAAGAAACAAGCCTTTAACAAGCCTTTTATGTAATATTTTAGCATAAAAAAAACTTTCACAAAATATTATTCTGTGAAAGTTTTTAAATTATGGTTGGTATAATTGCAATTCATCTATAAATACAAAATCAGAAACATTTAAAGTCCATAATGATATGCTGTAAGCTATTGCGGTGGAAGCTATCAATCCATCAGGTGCTTTTAAATTGTGAGAAAGTGCAAAACTGTCAATAAGTTCCATAAATTTTTTTGATACTGCATCATCTATAAGATAATTTTTATAATTTTTTAGTTGTCTTTTTAACCTCAAAAAAGCAGTTTTGTTTCTTGCACCTGCATACAATTCTGCAATAATAATTGGATTGATAGCAACCAACTCTTTATTTTCTAATTCTTCAAATTGCGCAGTAATTACAGGATTATTCAATGATACTTCAATAAAAATATTGGTATCACACAAAATCATTTTTTTCTTTGCCATATTTCTTCCCTTATTTTTTTAGCATCAATATCATCTTTAAAAATATTTTTTAAACTTGAAAAACTTATTTTTTTCTTGTTTTTTTCAGGCAAAACAATATTTGGATTTTCTTTAATTTCTATATCACTTATATTTTGCAATTTTTGTAAAACTTCTGCAGTTTTTGCTTTGCTTTTAGCATTTATGACAATGGTATTCATATAATATTTTATTTTTTGTTATTATAACGCAAAAATTGGGATATTTACACAAATAAAAAAAATTTTTTTTATTAAAAAAAAATATTTATATTTAAAAAAAATTGCTAAAACAAAATTCTTCAAAAAGAAACCAAAAATTTGAAAAATGCCTCTGGAAAATCAATGAAAAAAATATTTTCTTTTACTTCATTTCGCAATCGTTTATTATTTACATTTTTGGGCTTTACCAATGTTACAATCATTGTAGCAGGAATAAGTATGTGGTTTTATGGTCGCATCAACACAATGACCGAAATCACAAGCCAACTTGAAACGTGCCTTACGCAAATATTGCGATTGATAAAAACCGAAGAAGATTTTTTTAACCAAGATGTCCTAAACCCAGAATTTTATACTGATACCGAAAATAAATATCTCCCAAAACACCACAAACTTTCCAACGAATTAAAAAAACAACTCTATGCTTTGCTTGAATTGGAAGGTATGAAACGCATTAGTACCAAAAAAAATGAAATTGGAAATGACATTAAAAATATTATCCAAGAATTAGATAGTTACGAAAAAGCATTTACCAAACTTGTGCAATATACCAGACAAAAGGGTTTTAAAGACAAAGGCGTTGAGGGAAGAATGCGTTTGAATATGGGAAAATTAGAAGAAAGTTTGTTAAGTAATAAAAATTATATTGAAAATAAATATCTTATTGTTTTATTGAATAAATACGAAAATACTTTTATCATAGAAAGAGATACTTCTTACGTCCAAAAATTTAATAATGTTTTGGGGAAAATTGACAAAAATATAATGTCTGCAAGCGAAATAATTTATTTGGATAATTATGTTACAAATTTTCGTGAGTTTGTTCAACTTGAAACAGTTATTGGTTTGGATAATACAAGAGGCATCAAACGCCAAATTAGAATATATGGCGATAATACCGCCAAATATATGGAAACGCTTGTAAGAGATATGAATCAAGATGTTTTGGACGGTGAAAGGTCTTTGTTTAGTTTGTTTGTGGTGTTGATTACGGTAATGATTTTGATAAGTATTTCGCTTAGTTATTGGATTGCTTCACGAATGACACAACCTATTATACATCTTTCGGAGGTAATTCACAGTGCAATTCAAAAGAAATTTTTGGAAAATGTACCCATTACCCTAAAAATCAAAAATAATGACGAAATCGGAAATCTCACACAGGATTTTAGTATTATGCTCAAAGAAATTCAAACCCAATTACAAGAAATAAAACACCAATCGCACCAACTTCAAGACCAAAACAAAACCCTCAACCAAATCAACCAGCAACTTCAACAACTTAATTCTGTAAAAGACACATTTTTTTCTATCATTTCGCATGATGTGCGTTCTCCGCTCAATTCTTTTTCAGGGTATTTGAGTGTGTTGGAAATAGAAGCACAAGCATTTACGCCAGAAGAAACCAAAAAATTCGTTCAAGATACCCAAAAATCCATTTCTCGTGTGTTAGAATTATTGGATAATCTGTTACAATGGTCTTTGTCGCAAACAGATGGCATAGAATACAAGCCTGTGGTATTGCAATTAAATGAAATTGTAAAAGAAAATATTGCACTTTATACCAAAACTGCCCAACAAAAAAATATTGAAATTTATACGCAAATTCCTGAACATACATTTGTAAAAGCAGACAAAAATATGCTTGATTTTGTGTTAAGAAATCTTGTAAATAATGCCATAAAATTCTCAAATGAAGGCAGTAGAATTGATGTGTTGGCACATTATTCGGATAAAAAACAAGACCAAGACCAAAAAATGGTAATTTCTATCAAAGATTTTGGGGTAGGAATGACCAAAGAACATTTGGAAAAAGTATTCAAACCCGAAGAACACATTACTACATTAGGCACCAACGCAGAAAGAGGAACAGGTTTTGGGCTTTTGCTTTGTAAAAATTTTGTGGAACGTAACAATGGTACTATTCGCATTGAAAGCCACGAAGGAAAAGGTACTTTGATTGAATTTACGTTGGAAAAAGTGGAAAATTAAAAGTTCAAAAGTTCAAAGTTTAAGGTTCAAAAAGTTCAAAAATTCAAATAAAATCCTGTAAATCCTACTCCAAAATCCGTTTTAATCCGCTAAATCTGCGTTATCCGCGTGCTTAAATCATAAATAAAAAAAAATGAAATACTTATCATTTGCTTTAATGTTGTTATTTTCTTGTGGCTCAAATGAAAACCAAAGCCCCCTAACCCCCAAAGGGGGAATAAATGCACAAATACAAACTAATAAAACTCCCCCTTCGGGGGCTGGGGGGCTTCGTGATACATCTTTTGCCATAAAAGGGCATTTGGTAGATATTCGTGTGCCTAAAAATCCTAAACCAAAAGGTGCAGTATTGGTATTACCAGGCTGGAGTTTTAATAGAAAAGATTGGTGCGAAAAATCAAGCCTTTGCAAAAAATTTTTAGCAGAAGGTTATATTTTGGTATTGCCTGAAATGAATAAAAGTGTGTATTCTTCCAAATTTTATACGGAAACCTACGCAGAAGGCAAACTTTCCCCAAATAAACAATGGATTTTGGAGGATTTTATGCCATTTTTACAAAAAAAATTTGGTATTTTTCAAAAAGGAGATAAAAATTTTGTGTTAGGGCTTTCCACAGGTGGGCGTGGTGTGGCATTGCTTTGTTTGGCTTTGCCTGAAATATGGACAGCAGGAGCAGGACTTTCAGGGGATTATGAACAAACTTTGATGCCAAATGATAATCTCATAAAAGCTTTTTATGGAGATTTTAAAACTTTTGGAGAAAGGTGGAAAAATGAAGATAATCCAAATCAACAAGCCAAAAATTTTAAAACACCGCTTTATTTGGGACACGGAAAACGTGATAAAATTGTTCCTGCACAACAAACAGAGGTTTTTTATGAAAGCCTCAAAAAACACAACCCCAAACTTCGCCTACAACTTAATCTTCCCCCAACTGCTGAACACGATTATAAATATTGGGACAGCGAAGTGGAAAATATGATAAAGTTTTTTAATGAAGGAGTAAGGTAAAACGTAACTACTCACATCTTTTATACAATTCTATTTTTCTGCCATCAGGGCTACAATTAGTAATCAAATATCTACACATTTATGTAAAATATTATACATTTTAAGCGATTTTTAGGTTAAAATGTATAATATTTAAAATAATTTGATAAATAAAATTTGTTTTTTTATACAAAAAAAGCTAAATTTGTAACCATAATACACTTGTAAAATGGGATATATCAAAAGCTATAAAATACGTTTGGATTTCAATAATGTAGAAACAACACTTGCGAAAAAACACGCAGGAGTGGCAAGACACGCCTATAATTGGGGTTTAAGTGTGTGTAAAAAAGCTTATGAAAATAAAGAAAAACGCCCAACAGGCATAGATTTACACAGAAAACTTATAGCAGAAGTCAAAAAAGAACATAAATGGTATTATGAGGTTTCAAAATGCTCACCACAACAAGCATTGAGAGATTTGGATATGGCTTACAAAAGATTTTTTAAGAAAAAATCAAAACATCCAACATACAAAAAAAAAGGACAAAAAGATAGTTTTTATTTAGAAGGCAATATAAAACTTACACGAAATAAAATAAAATTACCAATATTTGGGGAAGTAAATTTGAGTGAAAAACTGGGTATTGAAGAAGGCAAAACCATAAAATTGAAAAATGCAACTATCTCGAGACAAGCAGATTTTTGGTTTGTGAGTTTCAAAACAGAAGAAATTCCAAGAAAAAAATCACAAATTCCAGTTGTAAAACAGGGAAGCGTTGGGGTAGATTTAGGTATAAAAACGCTTGCAACTTTATCAAGTGGGGTTATTTTTGAAAATAAAAGACCTTACAAAAAGTTTCAAAGAACATTAAAAATAGCACAAAGAAAATTATCAAAAAAATATCAAAAAGGCAAATCAAGCAAAGAACAATCAAAAAATTATCAAAAACAAAAAGCAAAAGTTGCTCTTTTGCATTATAAAATTAGTTGTATTCGCAAAGATTCTATCCACAAATTAACAAATTATCTTGTCAAAAACCACGACAAAATAGTGATAGAAGACTTGAATATCAAAGGAATGAGCAAAAATCACAAATTAGCAAGTGCAATATTAGATGGTGGCTTTTACGAATTTCGCAGACAACTTACT
>JAAFIN010000147.1 GCA_013297825.1 Cytophagales bacterium | reverse complement strand
ATTAACGAAATCATAAAAGCCCAATAACTTTGCAAGCCTTTCACAGATTGGTCAATGCCTATTATCAAAAAAACAAATGCAACCGCCCAAAGTATGTAATCGTATATTGTACGCATATTTTTTTAATGAAAATTTTTGTAAAATTAGATGTTTTTCGTGCAAAAACAAAACCCTGCTTTATTTTCATAAAACAGGGTCATAATTTGTTCATATATGCACTTTATTATTTTAGCATCTTGTTAGGTATTTATGCCAAAAATCAAAAAAAAGTAAGTTTTTTAGTATGTGGCAGTCATTTACAAATATTTTCATTATTTTAATTTTTTTGCCTTTTCCTGACTACTGAATACTGACCACTAAAAATTAATCTGTAACTAATAATTTTTTGATTTCTCTTGCGTTTTCACGTTTTACAATGACTAAATACAATCCAGCCAATAATACATTTGTTTGTATCAAAACGCCTTCTTTTATTTGTGTGTATTCTTTTACTAATCGCCCCAAAGATGAATGAACACGCACAATTATTTTTTCATTTTTTGGATTATCAAGTTTTATATTCAAAACCTCACCTTTGCGAACAATGAGTGGGGTTTCATCATTTTTGATTTCGGTTTTATTTGTAGTATTTAATGTGTTTGTTTTTAATACTTTTTTATTTGCATTTTTGTCTGCAAAGTCTATTTTTGCAAAATCTTGTGCAAATATGTTGGAATAATTAAAAATTCCAAAACAGATTAAAAAGAAATAAAATTTTGTGTATTTTGTGCAAAAAGTATTAAAAAACGCCATATTAAGAGATGTGGTAGTATGTTGTATATATTTTTTACAAAATTACAAAACTTTTTTGAGCTAAAAATTTTATTAAAAAAACATACACATTTTTTGTTTGGGGCTTGATGTAATTTTTTGTAGAGATATGTTATTTTATATATACGAAAATCAACATTTTTTTGTTGCATTTGTATTTTATTTTTTTTGAAAAAATAAAAAATGCTTTAATTTTAAAAATAAACTATTTTTTTTATTTTTCTATCAAAAAAAACTTCTCAAAAGTGAAATTGGCTTACCACGTGCTTTTTTCTTATTTTGATTAAAAATAAGACCAAATTATGAATGATAAATTGTAAATGATGAATGAAACAGCTTTTTTTAATGTTGAATGTTGAATGAAACAGCCAAAGTCTGAAACAGGATTAGCAAGATTTAAGGATTAACAGGATTTTTTTAAACTTTGAACCTTGAACTTTTGAACCTTGAACTTTTAAACCTTAAACTTTTTAAACTTCCTTGAAAAACATTATTTTTGACTTGGGCAATGTGATTTTGCCTATTGATTACACACTAAGCAATCAAGCATTTGAAAGACTTTTGGTAAAGAGTGGCAAATTAAATACCAAAGTTACAACAAATTTGTATTTTAATCCGCTATTTCAACAACTTGAAAAAGGATTGATTTCTGAACAAAATTTTTATGAAAATCTTTGTGAAAGTTTTGGTATAAAAGCCTCTTTTGAAGAAATAGAACACGCTTGGAACGCACTTTTATTGTCTTTTCCTACCAAAAACGTAAAGTTTTTGGAAATGTTACAAGCACAAGGCAAATACAAGATTTTTTTGTTGAGCAATACAAATAGTATGCACGCAAGGGCATTTGAGCAGGATTTTTTGAAGCAGTTTGGCTATGATTTCAAAACGCTTTTTACACACGCTTATTATTCGCAAGATATGGGAAAACGCAAGCCTGACGCAGATATTTTTTTGCAGGTATTAACAGAACAAAATATTTTACCAGCAGAAACGCTTTTTGTAGATGATAATTTGGATAATAGAAATACAGCTTTAAGTCTTGGCATACACGTTTTTGCTACACAAAAAGCTGATGATTTGTTGGATTTATTTATAAAAATTTAAAAACCTGAATTTTTTAACCTTAAACTTTCTTAAATTACAATCTTTACTTCTGGCAAAAGCGTTTTAAGTTTTTCAATTTGTTTTTCAGACAAAGGATTAAATTTCATAGAAATTTCCTTTAATTTTTTCAATTTTTTAATTTCTTCAGGAATATAACCAATTTTATTAAAATCCAATACAAGTTTTTCTAAATTGCCCATACTCAAAATTTCCTCTGGAAATTCTTTGAGTTGGTTATTATTTAGATAAAGTTCTTGCAAACTATGCAATTTTTCAAAACTGCTTGGCAAGCCTGTAATCGCATTATTAGAAAGTTTGAGAATTTGAAGTGTTTTTATATTGCCAACATTCGCAGAAATAGAATCAAGTTTGTTTTCGCTTAAATTAAGATTGTATAATTCAGGAAAAAAATGGTGTGTTCCTTGAAAAAATTTTAAAAAATTAACATCTGGATTTCCTGCAAGTTCAAGCGTTTGAAGATGTTTAAAGTGTGTAATGCTTGAAGGAAGTTCTTTGGTACTGTTACGATTGAGATTGAGATATTCTAATTTTGTAAGGTTGCTGATGCTTGAAGGCACTTGTTCTATGCTATTATTGGCAAGATTAAGGCTTCTAAGGCTTTTGAGGTCAAAAATTCTACCTGAAATAGTTTTTAAATAATTTTCGCTCAAATCCAACATTCTAAGGCTTGAAAATGAGCCAATTCTGCTTGAAAGTTGGTCTAACTTATTGCCTGCCATATTTAGATTTTCCAAATCACTCATACTCGTAAGACAAGAAGGAATATCTGGTAATTCGTTATTTTTGAGGTTTAAAATACGCAAATTACGTAATTTTCCCATTTGGCTTGGTAATGCTTTAAGTTGGTTAATACTCAAATCTAATGCAGAAAGATTGACAAGTGTTCCAATATTCTCATGTAATTCAGATAAGTGATTACGTGCAAGCCCCAAACTATTTAGGCGTTTTAATTTGCCAATTACCGAAAGTACGTGTGGAAGACTGAGCGTAGAATCGCACAAAATATCCAATTTTTCCAAATATTGCATATCTGCAAGTTCATCAGGAATATCTTTCATTTGTTGCCAACCAATATAAAGTTCTCTCAAAGATTTTATTTTCCCTAATAATTTACAAACAACCGCCAAATTAAGTTTTGGGTTATCGTTTAATGCGATTTGTCTTAATTTAGACATAGAAGTTATGTTTTGGGGCAAAACGGTAAGTTTGTTCCAACCCAAATTTAACACTTCTACATTGGGCAATTTGGTAATGCTTTCAGGAAGTTGAAGCATATATTGCCAAGTAAGGTCTAATTTTCGTACTTTATCAGGTTCTTTCAATGCACTTTCTACTGACAAATAAAATGGTACTTTGTCCAAATTTGATTGTGCAAATATTTTGTTGGAAAATAAAAAAATTCCAAAAAATAGTAAATGAATTAGAAGAAAATTTTTCATACTTGATAAATTAAAATGTTAGGTAATTTTTTTTAGCCAATATTTAAACGAAAAAAAATCTCGTAAATTTAGAAAAAAATAAGAATTTACAAAAAATATTGGGTTTTATTTTTTATATCTTCTTTCAAAATTTAAAAACAAAGATTTTTTTTATGAATATATGTAGATTTTACTTGAATAATAATTTATTTTTTTATATTTTTGCAAAGTTTTTTATTAAACCGTTTATTAAACCTTTTATTTCTCAATGAAATATTCAAAAATTGCCTTTGCTATCGCTATTCTTTTTGTAGCTTTGTCTTGCACAAAAAAATCTGACCCTGAACTTTCTAACACAGACAAATTATGTGGGAAAGCCTGGAAAATAGTGACTGCTACTATCACACCTGCACTCAATGGAACAACTGATTATCTCGCAGGATTTGATGCTTGTCAAAAAGATAATTTAATTACATACAATACAAATAACACATGGGTATCTGAGGAAGGTGCTACAAAATGTGACCCTTCAGACCCACAACAAGTTGTAAAAGGAACATGGTCGTGGAATAGTAATGAAACAGCAATAATATCAAAGGACGATGGTGCTTCATCAACTGATATTGATACTCTTACTATACTCCAAAATGATGGTAACACACTTAAAAACTCACAAGTTGTAAATATAGGGGGAAAAAATTATACAATTGTTGGAACTTTTACAAGATAATTTTTTAAAGATTCAACACAAAAGGAAAATAAAAAAAAGGCTTTGAACAAAAATTCAAAGCCTTTTTTTATTTAATCTAAAAAACTAAAATTTTATTCCAAACCTTCCCCAAGGTTTGTATTTTGCAACACATTACCTAATACAGTGCCTTTGAGCAAATTAGAAAATACCTCTGCAATGCTTCTACCACCCAAAATAGCAAGCGGTGCCATAGAATCTGCCATTTTTTGGGCAAGTGCTTTGTCAGAAAATGCTTGTAACGCTGCAATAAGGTCAGGCGAAATAGCTTTTGCTTTTTCAGCAGTTGCATTGATTTCAGCTTGTAAGCGTGCCAAATCTTGTTCTAAGCGTTTTTGAGCAATAGCAATATAAATATTTTCGCTTTCAGTATGTCGTGCAAGTTCTGCAGTATTTACTTCAGTAAGCAATGCTTGGCGTTGTGCTTCTGCTTGGAGTTCTTTTTCACGTGTTTGAATATCACTTTCTATGCGAGTAAGCGAAAGTGAAAGTTCAGTTTGTACTTCGAGAGCCTGCAATTCAGTTTTTTTGCGTGCAGTAGCAGATTGTAATTGTGCGATTTCCTGTGTAATATGTTCATTTTCGGTGGTGTAATCCAATCTACGTTTTTCAGCACTTAGGCGAAGGGCTTGTTTTACGACATCTTGCTGTGAGGCAATGATTAGATTTTCCACACTTACATCACTTAGGCGAATATCCAATATTTCAACATCATAAATACGCATTCCATTTTCTTCAAATAATCTGCCTTGACGTTTTTCTTCTTTGGTACTTTTTCCCAAAATCACATCTCTTAATACTTCAATGCCATTGGCATAAAAATCCATTACAGAATATTTTTTGACTGCATTGCGTATAAAAGAACGCAAATGGTCAGTAAGAAATTTAACGTAATTTTCCACATTAAACCATTTTTCAGGTTCGCCCTCAAAATTAAGCCTATAAGCCAACGAAATACTTACCTGCGTATAATCAGCAGTTTCTGCATTGACAATATCAGAAACTTTATTATGCAAAACACGCAAATAAACAGTTTTGAGTGTATTATCGCTTGTTTTTGGTGTTCCTGTGGAGAGTTCTATGGCTTCAAGGCTTTCGTCATATTCCAAAAGATAGCTTTGAGGTCCTACAACTACTTTTCTTGTACCTGTTTTGCTTACCACAAGCACTGCATAACCTGTCCAAAGATTGATAGTAACCGCTCCGTCATATTTGCTGTCCAATGTCAGCATACGAGGAGGCGTAAAATTAGAATTGCGTTGGAATTGTTCGCTAACTACTTCTTCTGATACTTTTTCTTTTTTGCGTTTTTGAGGTGCAAAATTTGAAGTATCTTTTTTTTCTGCCATCCAGTCCATTGTTGCACTTTGAGCAATATTTTGTTGAAAATCATTATCTTGTACAAATAATTGATTGCTTTCATTGTTCATTTTTTGCAAAGAGCGGTTATAATTCAAGGCTTCTGTATTGCCTGGAAACCAAAGATTTACGTCTTTATCCCTCAAAACCCTACGTACAAGCACTATCTCACGTGGGTCAGGCAAAAACATACTTGGACCCTTTTGCAATAAAATAGTTCCTGTTTTGCGGTTCAAATAATAGCGACCTTCACCTGCTGGAATGGCAACAGCGTGGTATTTTTCGGTATTGTTGTAAGACACAAGTGCGTGTTCAGGGCGAGGATAATATATCATTTGGTCTTTTCCTGTGATAAATAACTCATCACCTTCTTTGTAGCTTTTGCCTCCTTCGCTATAAGGTGCAATTACTTTGATATACAAACCTGAAACTTCGTTGAGTTCTATTGCTCTGAATTTACGAATGTCATTTTTTGTGATAAATTCTTCGGTTGGTTCTGGAAATACTACCGCAGGACCTTGAATATAGCGTTTGTTACCATTTTCATCTAAAAGAATACAGTATTCCAATCTTTCCAATGTAACCGCTTCACGTGTGTATTCGTCCTCATATTCACAAACCACTTCTACTCCTGTGGGGGGAATATAAAATGACACATTTTCACCTTTGATAATGAGCAAATTGCCCATTGTAAGGTCAGGAATTTCGGTTGTTTCTGCAACTTCTTCGCCATTTTTGCCTTTGATGACTGCATTTTTCCAATTTTTTTGAGCTTCTATTTCATCATAAATTCTGACCAAAAGATATTGATTTGACCTAAGATTATGCCCACGCAATACCTTTGCCATTTGTCCAGGCCAAAGTGCAAAATTAACAGGACCAGGAAGATTGACTTTTCGCCCAACATTTAATTCTACCAAACTGCTTACAGTACCTGTTTTGGGTTGTTGTCCATCTTTGGAAGGATTTTTCATTACTGAATACCAACCTTCAGGAGCGGTAATGAATATCATTGTTGCATCATCTAAGCTACAACGCTCAAAACGCTTTGTATCAAAATTAAAAACAACAGGTTTGTCTGTATTTGCAAGGCTGGTTTTGTAAGGACCTACATATACATTGATGTTGCCTTTTGTTTGGTCTGAAATAAAAGCGTATTCATTGGGTGCGAGTACCAGGTCACGTTCTCGGTTTTCTTCTGCCATAGTAATAATTAAGAATTAAGAATTAGGAATTAAGAATGAGAAATTAAAAATTAGGGTATTTAATTACCTTTTGATTTATAAAATCTTTCTAAAAATACAGGTTTTTTTTTTAATAAAAAAATAATTTTTAAAAAAATGATTTTAACACTTTTGTTTATTAAAAATGACATTTCATCAATTCAAAATGGCATTTGGTAAAAAGTTTTTAAATAATCAAAAATAAATATGTAGGTTTGCAATGTTAAATCACTAAAAATTTTATACAACTTTTTATAAAAAAAAATGAAAAAAACCGCATATTTTGTTACTCATTTTATCATTCTTGCACTTGCTTTCTGTGCAACATCTTGTATCAGTTCTGCATATATGGCAGGCGAACCAAAAGACCAAATAGAAGATAAATCTATTGTAGGAAAATGGAAATTACAACCACCAAAAACTGCAAAAAAAGACGACCCACTAAATCAAGCCATTGAAACGATTGAATTTACTGCGTCAGGTGATAAAACTTACAAAATGATTCTTCCTCCAAATCCACAAGGTGAGCCAAGTCCTGGTATTGTTGTAAATATTCACAAAGTGAATGGCGAGAATTTTATGACACTTAGCAATGACAAAGAACCAGGAAAAAATACATATTTGAAATACAAAGTGGAAGGCAAAAATCTTTCAGTTATGCCACTCATTGAAGAAAAAGCAGCAAAAAACAAAGACGATTTTAAAATGGGACAAGACAAAGCTACTGAATTTAAAACTGAAAAAGAATTTCGTGCTATGATTGCCAAAAATACAAAAGGCAAAAGTAACAATATGAATACAAAAGAATCTTTTAAATTTGTGAAACAATAAAAGATACTTTTTTTAAAACAAAATTAAAAACACCTTTCAGATTTTTGGATTTGGAAGGTGTTTTTTTTATATACGTTTTATAATACCAACAAAAAGGTGAAAATTTGCCAAAAACAAATTTAACATTGTATTTGGCTGTTTCATTTACCATTATTTTTTTATCCGTGCAAAACGCCTTTTTTGCCTAATTTTTCAATAAAAATAAAATTTTCTTTGGCAATGGTGTTGGGTAAAAATATAAACTTTTTATCAAAAATTTTATCATTTACATAATAACTTACCCAATATTCATTGCAAATATGAAATACACTTTCATCAATAGGCTCAATTTTGGCGTATTCATTTGCTTCCAAAATCGGAATAGAATGTCGTAAAGTTGAACTTTGGAATTTCATTTTTTTTGGATTGTCTTCTTCTGCCAAATATCCTGTGGAAGTAACAAATACATTGGTAAGTGAAAAATTATTTTCATTTATCAAAAAAACTTCCCAGCCATCTTGTTCCTCATTTTGCAAAACCGCTACATATACGCCCACAACTTGCGGAAATTCTATGTCTTTTTTCATGGTTATTTTAAGTTGTATTTTTAGTATTTTTATTATTTTTTTTGAAAACCAAAAGTAATTCATTTAATTTACATTTTGAAGTTTGTTTATATTTATTTTTCTTAAAATAAATTTTTTCACAAAAAATAATACTGTTTTTTTATGCCCCAAAATATACGTTTTAATTTATTTTTTTTTTTAAATCCTAATTTCACTTTTGCCCAAAACTTTCGTATTGGATTGATGCCCTCTTATGCAATTCCAACAGGTGATTTTGGAACTATCAACAAAAACGGTTATGGTTTTGGTGTTACAAGCAAATATACCATTCCTAAAAAAATAGACGAAAATACAAGCGAACAATCACGCTGGACAATTACTACATCTTTGCAATATCTTGCTTTTGGTAGAGCAGGCGAAAATTTGGGTGAATACGCTAAAACGTTGGGGATAAGTGAAGGTACAATCGTAATTTTAGACCTTTACAATGCAGCATCACCTGAAAGTGACCAAATAAAAGTGCCAAATGTAGATTTTTATCCTATCAATATGGGCGTAGAATTTAGTATCTTAAAAAATAAAAAAATTCGTCCTTACGTTTCTTGGGATTTTGGTGTGTATGTGCGTAGAAGTGATAATATTGATATAAAAATTGGTAAATTGATTGCAAAATACTACGAAATACAAGGAACAGGAATTCCTGGTAATGTTCAACCATTGCAAGCTGCATTAGCCACAAGCACATTGAGCCTTAATTCTAATTCTGTGGATTATGGTGCTGCACCTGGCGCAGGTTGTGCATATCAATTTTCAAAAAGATTTTCAGCAGATTTAAGTTTAAAAGCACACACAATTTGGGTACCTGACAAAAAAGCTGGTGCGATTGTGCTTGGATTGCAATTAGGGGCGTTTTATGGGTTTTAAAAGCTCAAAAGCTCAAAAAGCTCAAAGGTTCAAAAGTTCAAAAAGCTCAAAAGTTCAAGGTTTTAAAGTTTAAAAGTTTCATAAAATTTTGCTAATTTTTTAAAAAAAGTTTTTTTTTGTGTTTTAAAAATGGAATTTTGCACAAAAAAATAATAATTTTCAGCGTTATAAACCTATAAGGTTTTTAAAACCTTATAGGTTTCAAATAATCACAACATTTGATTTTACATAAATTCGTTTTTTTATAAAAAAAACTAATTCTTAAATAAATTATGAGCCACAAACAATGTACCATTCAGCAATCCGTAAAAGTAGCAGGTGTAGGACTTCATACTGGGGCATTAACTACTATGACTTTTGTGCCTGCACCTCCTAATCACGGTTACAAGTTTCAAAGGGTGGATTTACCTAATCAGCCCATTATTGATGCCCTTGCGGACAATGTAGTGGATACTTCACGTGGTACGACCATAGAACAAAATGGTGCAAGAGTACATACTGTAGAGCATACGCTTGCTGCATTGGTAGGATTGGGAATTGATAATTTGCTTATTCAAATTGATGGAGCAGAACCACCTATTATGGACGGAAGTTCTATTATGTTTGTGGAAGCATTGGAAAGTGTAGGATTGCAAGAACAAGATGCTTTAAGAATTTATTATGAAGTAAAAGAAAATATTGTATTTACTGACCAAGCAAGAGGCGTAGAAATTTCAGCAATGCCTCTCAATGATTATCGTGTGGTGGTAATGGTAGATTATAATTCAAATATCGTAAATAACCAACACGCAAGCATTAGCCATATTTCAGAATTTAGAAATGAAATTGCGAATTGTCGTACTTTTGTGTTTCTGCACGAATTGGAAGCACTTTTTAATGCTAATCTTATAAAAGGTGGTGATGTGGATAATGCCATTGTAATTGTGGATAAAATCCTCCCAGAAGAAGAACTTGACCGACTTGCTAAACTAATGGGCAAACCAAAAATTACCATTGACAAAGAAGGTACTTTAAGCAATATTACGCTTAGATTTAAAAATGAACCTGCTCGCCACAAACTCCTTGATGTGATTGGCGACCTTGCACTTGTAGGAAAACCACTAAAAGCCCAAATTATGGGAATTCGTCCTGGACACGCTGCAAATGTTGGTCTTGCCAAAAAAATCAGACAAGCTATGCTTCTTGAAAGCAAAAAACGTATTCCTGATTATAACCCAAATATGCCTATTTTGATGGACGTGAAGCACATTGCTAATATTCTTCCACACAGATACCCATTTGCATTGTTGGATAGAATTTATCATTTGGACGATACAAGCGTGGCAGGCATCAAAAATGTAACCATCAATGAGCCTTTTTTTATGGGGCATTTCCCAAATAATCCTGTAATGCCTGGTGTGTTGCAAATAGAAGCAATGGCTCAAACAGGGGGGATTTTGGTGCTTAGTACGGTGCCTGACCCTGAAAATTATTGGGCATATTTGCTTTCTATTGATGAATGTAGATTTAAAAAAATGGTGCAACCTGGTGATACTATTACTTTTCAATGTGAATTGTTGTATCCTATTCGCAGAGGTATTGCCAAAATGAAAGGCGAGGCGTATGTGCGTGGCGGACTTGTGTGTGAAGCGGTGCTTTCTGCAAGTATTGTGAGGAAATCTTAGAAAGTTTAAGGTTCAAGGTTTAAGGTTTAAGGTTCAAAGTTTAAAACTTATTTATTATTTAATAAAATAAATCTTCTATTTATTAAAATTTATTTATTATTTAGTAAAATAAATATTCTATTTATTAAAATTTATTTATTATTTAATAAAATAAATCTTCTATTTAGTAGAATTTGTTTATTATTTAATAAAATAAATATTCTATTTATTAAAATTTGTTTATTATTTAGTAAAATAAATATTCTATTTATTAAAATTTATTTATTATTTAATAAAATAAATCTTCTATTTAGTAGAATTTGTTTATTATTTAATAAAATAAATATTCTATTTATTAAAATTTATTTAGTATTTAGTAAAATAAATCTTCTATTTATTAAAATTTATTTATTACTTAGTAAAATTCTCATACTAAATTTTAAACCTTAAACTTTGAACCTTAAACCTTGAACTTTGAACCTTAAACTTTAAACCTTTTTATGAAAATATTTACTTTTGAATTTGATGCAGAAATTTGGGCTAATGAAAACCAAGACATAGACCCAAATGATTTGGATAGTGATAGCTTTTCCACAGAATTAGCATACAGCAATCTAATTATTCAGGAAATTCAAAATCCAGAGAAAAAAATTGAAATCAAAAATGCAGAAGTTTTTTATCTTGTTGTGCAATTAGAATTTTTATTAGAAAAATTAGAAAAACAACAAAAACAAGTATTTAATATCAAAAGTATGCACCAAAATTTTAATTTAGAATTTTTGTGTGAAAATGATAAAATATATTTATCTTGTTGTGCAATTAGAATTTTTATTAGAAAAATTAGAAAAACAACAAAAACAAGTATTTAATATCAAAAGTATGCACCAAAATTTTAATTTAGAATTTTTGTGTGAAAATGATAAAATATATTTAGTAGATAAAAATATTTCTGAAAATAAAATTACTTTTGATTTTAAAGATTTCAAAAATGAATTTTTTGCTTTAAAAAAAGAAATCAAAACTGCATTAGAAAAATATTATCCTAATTTTAAATCTTATTGGGAGAATTTTTAAATTTAAAAGAAACCTAAAAAAAGAAACCTAAAATATGTTGCCTTCAAAGCGTACAATTACGATATTTTTGATTTTTTTGGCAATAGGTTTTGGATTTTATTATTTTCAAAGTTTATTCACATATTTATTATTATCTGCATTTATTACATCTATTTTGCGACCTTTAACCGAATTTTTGGTAAGGCACAGCATTTTTGGTGTAAAAATTCCTCGTATGCTTGCGGTAATTATAAGTTTGGTGGTGTTGGTGTTGTTGCCTGCGTTTTTTGTGGGAATGTTAGTGCCACTTATCAGCGAACAAGCAATTATTTTACAAAAAATCAATTACCAAGATGTGATAAATGCTTTCCAAAATCCATTATCTTCCATAGAAAATTTTTTGATAAAAAATGTTTATCCTAATCGCAAAGCAGGTTTTTTGCTCAATGAACTTACAGTATTAAGTACCCAATTTGTAAAAAGTTTGGATTTTAGTCATATTTTACAAAATATTTTGTCTGTTACAGGTTCGGTATTGGTGTATGCGAGTGCGGTTTTTTTCTTGACATTTATGCTTTTGTATGAAAAAAATCTTTTGCGAAGGCAATTTTTAGCAGTAATTCCCAATGCGTATTTTGAGGTAGTAGTTACTGCTTTGTACAAAATAGAAGTATTATTGCGTAGTTATTTGTTGGGTTTGATGATGCAAATAGGCATTTTCTTTGTGGTGTTGGCGATTGGGTTAAGTATTTTTGGGGTAAAATATGCCTTTACGATTGCGATATTTGTGGCGGTTTTTAATCTTATTCCGTATTTAGGTGTTGGAATTGGTTTTGTGTTTGCGAGTGTGGTTACGCTTTCAACAGACACACAAGAAGCACGTACTTTGTGGGATTTTGGGGTAGCTTTGGGGCATTTGTTGCCTGCTTTTGTGCTTGCAATTACGTTGGATAGTGTTTTGGTGCAACCTATTATTTTTTCGCAAAGCGTAAAAGCTCACCCTTTGGAAATATTTGGGGCGGTAGTTGCTGGTGCGACTTTGGGCGGAGGTTTGGGAATGTTGTTAG
>JAAFIN010000146.1 GCA_013297825.1 Cytophagales bacterium | reverse complement strand
AAGATAAAAAAGATAAATTTTCTTCATATTAAAAATAAAGTAATAAAATATATGTTTGTTGTTTTACTTTCTGTATTTATTTTTTGTAAAAAAATAAAAAAAAACCTTTCATTTTATTAGAAAAGCATTTTTTATAAAAAAATGATATAAAAATTTGTTAAAAAAGCGTTAATCAAGTTGCTATACACAATAAATATGCAATTAAACATAACATATTGATAATCAATATATTGCGTTTATATTTTTTAGTTTATTTTTCCCAAATTTGAATTATTTTTTTCAAAAAATAAAATTATAATTTAGTCAAAACTTTATAAAAATAATGCTAAAATAAGTCAAAAAAATTATCGTAGCAAATAAATATGATAAGTTTATACTTTTTTGAGATAAATAGTGTATTTTAGTTGATAAAAAATTTTATCCTTATTAAAAAATATTTTTTGGTACTGACAAGATATTAAAAATTAATTTTAATCATTGCCTTTGTCCAAAAAAAAATCCTAAAATCTCTGAAAGATTTTAGGATTTTTTTGTAATTTTCGTCTTTTTATTTATTTTTCAACATTATCACCATCACAAAAAGCCCAATCACAGGCAACAATACCACCAAACCAGACATTGCCCACACGCTCCCTCCTACCCCAAGTATTCCCTCAAAAAAACCAATATAAAGCATCAAAAGTAATAAATTGATATACAAAGTCATTGCACCTGCACAAAAACCATTTTGCCAATTTTCCTCGTGAAAAAGCACAATCGTCATCAACATTGAAATTGCTAATCCATACAAAAATGCATCTAATTCTACATTCCCTGAAAAATTTTGGCGCGTGGAAATCGTCATTAAAAAACAATTTTTTAATAAAACCACATTGAAGGCAACTATCAAAAACAACACAACACTTTTCATAAAACCTGACATAAAAATATCTGCCACCGCAGGCAAATCTGGTGCGGTTGTTTGATTTTTTCTTGAAACGCTGGAAGTTGTGGTAGTTCCAATATTAGAAACTGCTTTTTTGGTGGGCGTTTGTGTGATATTTTCAGCAATTTCATTTTTTTCTTTTGGGGCAATTTTTGTTATTTTGGGCGTGGCTGTTTTGGTGGTTGTGCTTGTTTTTTTTTGTGGTTTGGTATGTGGCAATACTACGCTTTGTGCGTTTAAAGGCGAATTTAAGGCATCAAATTCTATGTTTTGCAACAAATCTTCAAGCCCTGATTTGGTTTTAGTCATAAAAATAGAAGTTTAAAAGTTCAAAGTTCAAGGTTCAAAAAGTTCAAAGTTCAAAAAAATTTATAGGTTAAATATTCATATTTTTTAAACTTTGAACATTTTAACAACTATATTGCAAATATAATAAACATTTTTTAATAATTGTTAATTTTTTATATTTTTTTGCTAAAAATTATAAAAATGCAAATTAAAATAACAAATTAATGGTAAATGGAACACCCAAAAGCCTCACTTTGTATTATTGCGTAGCAATCTGGCTATTTTTTCCCCTTAAACTTTGAACCTTGAACTTTTGAACCTTGAACTTTAAACTTTTTTTAAACTTTATTCTTTATTTTTGAGTTTTTACACAAAAACTTAAACCTAAAAAAAGCGTATGATAAATTTTTATTCTGTTATTTTGGTGTTTTCTTTGGTGTTTTTTTATGAAAATTTTTTACCAAAAAAAGCATTTGCACAACGATTTAAAACATTGAAAATCGTAAAAATTAAAAAAGATAAAAATGTAGAAGTTTGGGGAATTAATAAAAATAAGTTTCCTATTACTGTTTTTTTTCAAAAAGGTGAAAAATACAAAAATTGTACGGAACAAGATTTTGTAAAAAGAATTTTGCTTCCACCAAAAACCAAAAAAATACTACTTTACACGCTCACACCACAAGATACAAGCAATGTATGCAATGCCCATTTATATTGGGATTTTATTTTGGGCGATTTTTCCCAAAAACAATATGATGACGTTTTTTTTGAATACCCTTATCTTTTGCCTTTTGACCACAACAATCATATTCCCATTTCGCAGGGATATTTTGGTGATTTTTCGCATAGAGGATTGTATGCGTTGGATTTTGTGATGCCCCAAAATACTAAAGTCTGTGCTTCTCGTTCTGGTGTGGTGCTTGAAACAAAATCAGATTCTAACGAAGGCGGAAAAGACCTAAAATATATCAATAAAGCCAATTTTGTTAAAATTTTACATAATGATAGTACAGTCGCAATATACGCACACCTTGCTCACAATGGCGTAACGGTAAAACAAGGGCAAAAAATTCGTAGAGGGCAAGTAATTGGTTATAGTGGTAATACAGGTTACAGCACAGGGGCGCATCTGCATTTTTCGGTGTATTCTCTCAAAACAAAATATAGTATTCCCACCAAATTTCAAGTTGGGCGATTTATGCTTTTTTTAGATGTTTTGGAGCATTATTATAGATTTACAGGCGAAAATCAAAAAATTATGAAAGCAAAGTAGTCAAAAATTACATCAAAAACTAATGTAATAAAAATCACATAAAAATCACTTTTTTTTATATAATATTGCTTTTATTTTGTTTAAAAAAAAATATTTAAAAATTTTAATGTAATTTTTTATTATAAAAACGTATATTCCCATTTTGAAGTCGTTTTTTCCCATTTTTGGAAAAAATTTAATTTTAAAATATATAAAGTATTGATAATCAATGATTTTAAAAATTTGTATATTTTTTGTTATATACACTTAGATTTTTTAATATGTAAATTAAAAAATTTTATGCATAGCTGGTTGAAGAATAAAAGAAAAAAAACCTCTCTTTGAGAGGTTTTTTTTTTGTTTTTGCAATCCCCACGTTTCACGTAGGGTTACTATTGTTAAACCCTTTCAGGGTTTTTTGATACAAAAATGCCTTTAAACAACCACAAAGTAGTTGAACTACGGTAACCTCACGTAAAACGTGAGGAAATAAAACTTTTTTTTTGCAAAAATTTTTCTTAAATTGTGCCTTTAAATTATTATTATCCCAAATCTTTTTTTTTAAAATTATATGTTTTTACAAAAAGCAATTTTATTTTCTGTTGCGTTTTTTATGCTAACTTTTTTTACTTCTTGTGAAGAAATGGAAAATCAACAACAAACCAAAGAAAAAATAACAAAAAAAACTAAGAAAACCAAAGAAGATTTGGAAGATGAAAAAGAAGATGCAAAAGGCGAAATACCAAGCGTAGGCAAATCACGTGCTGGTAGTGCTTATACTTTGGAGGGTGATGTGTATCAAGTGTGCATATTTGTTTCTGAAAAAAATAACGGAAAATGGACAAAATCCCAAAAAGAAAAGGTCATAAATACCGTAGAAGAAAGTCAAAAATGGCTCATAAAACAAGCCAAAGAATATGATGTAAAACTTTCATTCCAAACTAAAGTTTTTGGAATGGATAAAGATATTATACTTGATAAGGTAGAACGTGGGACAGGTTCAGGCAACGAAAGTGTGGATTGGGGAAATAGAGTTTTTAAAAAACTTGGTTACAAAAACAGTTATGAGTTTTATGAATGGGTTATGAAAAATACCAAATGCAAAAACACGCATTATGTTGTATTTGTGGAAGGCGAAGGACGAGGTTATGCAATGCCTGCAACTACGGAAATGGGTAAAGAATTTTATTTTATGGAAGGTGCAGTATTGTATGAAAAACACGGTTCAACACCTTTGTTGTCATCTGATATTTCACACGAAACTTTGCACACCTATTCTGCTTGGGATTTATACGAAACTTTTGAACAAACTAAAAAAAACGAAGAAAGAGCCAAAAGAAAATATCCTAATTCCATAATGCTTCGTACTTCATATACTCACGATGAGCTTGAAGTTGATGAAGTAACTGCTTGGTTGATTGGTTGGAATAAAAAACCAAGAAAAAGTTTTGAGAAACTTAAACCAAAAAGAGATTAAGTTTTCACAAGCATAAATGCCTGTTCTTTGTATAAAAATACAAAAATATGTATAGTTTCACAAGCATAAATACCTGTACTGTACATAAAAATACAAAAATATGTATAGAATAGGCATTTATGCCTATTTTTAAAAAAATATCCATTTTATTTTTAATTCATTCATAAAAAGAAAAAATAATTTTGATTTTTTTGAGCCTTGAACCTAAAACCTTGAACTTATATGTCTTTACAAAAAGCAATTCTATTTTTTATTGCGATTTTTATTTTTTGCCAAAAAACACAAGCCCAAACGCCAAGCGTAGGCAAATGGCGTGCTGGTAGTGCTAATACATTACAAGGCAATATTTATAATGTGTGTATATTTGTATCTGAAAAAAATGGTGCAAGATGGACAAAAGTACAAAAAAATGAAGTATTGAAAAAAGTATCTGAAAGCCAAAATTGGCTTACAAAACAAGCAAAAAAATATGGTACAAAACTTTCATTTCAAAATGGGAATTTTGGGCTTGATAAAGATATATTGCTTGATGAAGTAACACGTGGCACAGGCTCAGGCAATGAAAGTGTGGATTGGGGAAGTAAGGTTTTTAAAAAAATTGGTTATAAAAGTAGTTATGCTTTTTATGAATGGGTTTTGAAAAATACCAAATGCAAAAACACGCATTATATTGTTTTTGTGAAGGGCGAAGGGCGAGGTTATGCAATGCCCATAAGTACCGAAATGGACAAAGAACTTTATTTTATGGAAGGTGCGGTATTGTATGAAAATTATAGCATAGGTTATCCTTTGCTTTCTTCTGCGATTTCACACGAAATTCTGCACACTTATTCTGCGTGGGATTTATACGAAACTTACGCCCAAACCAAAGAAAACGAAGAAAAAGCAAAGAAAATTTACCCTAATTCTGTGATGCTTCGCACTGCTAATAATCACGACGAACTTGTGGTTGATGAACTTACTGCTTGGCTTGTGGGTTGGAATAAAATACCCAAGAAAAATTTTAATATATTTAGACCAAAAGATATGCCTGTGAGGTAAAAAGGTTTAAAGTTTAAGGTTTAAAAGCTCAAAAAAATTAAATCAACAACATCATTATAAATGAAACAAATTTTAAAAAATATCATAGAAACCAAAAAAAAAGAAGTAGAATTTTTAAAAAATAATACAGAAATTTCTTTTTTTGAAAAATCTCCTTTTTTTTCTCGTGAAACCATTTCTTTAAAACAAAAACTTAAAGAAAAAAGTGGAATTATTGCAGAAATCAAACGACAATCGCCTTCTTTGGGCATTATTAACAAAAATTTTCCTGATTTTTTGGCAGAAAATAGAAAGGATTTTGTGCAAAATCTTGCAAAAGGTTACGAAAATGCAGGAGCATCAGCAATTTCTGTGCTTACAGACAGAGATTTTTTTGGTGGAATAAATGAAGATTTGGAAAATGCACGCAAAAGTGTAAATATTCCTTTGTTAAGAAAGGATTTTGTGATTGATGAAATACAGATTTTGGAGGCAAAAGCAATGGGTGCTGATGTGATTTTGTTGATAGCTTTTTGTTTGACAAAAGAAGAAACCAAACATTTAGCAAAATTTGCCAAAAATTTGGGCTTAGAAGTACTTTTGGAAACACACACGCTTACAGAAATAGAAAATTATATTTCCGAAGATATGGATATGATAGGCATTAACAACCGCAATCTTGATACTTTTGAGGTAAATATCAACCATGCTATTGAATTGGTCAAACATATTCCAAATCAATTTGTAAAAATCGCTGAAAGTGGATTGAAAGATATAGAAACCATTAATTTTTTAAGAGAAAATGGTTTTCAAGGTTTTTTGATGGGTGAAACATTTATGAAAACTGAAAATCCTGCTGAAAAATTAAAGGATTTTACGAAATATTTTTAGGAAAATATTTTTAAAAAATAGAGTTTTAAACTATCCAGCCCATATTTTTTTTCCATTCTTCCATTTCTTGTTTTCTTTTTCCAAAATCTGTGGGTGATAATTGGTTTTCTTGTTGGGCATATTTTCTGATAATTTGCGTTTGTTCTTGAAGCGAATTAAGCCCTATTGATTTTCTCCTTTCATTTACTTTTGTAAGGTCATCAAAAACATTTGGGCTAAGTTCTCCATTTTCGTCCCAATCAAATTGTGTCCCAAAAAGTTGTGGTTTATTTTCAAAAACTGCAATTCTATCATTCAAATAAGCTAAATTTTTGGCAGATGCTTTATTTTTATCATCAACAACTGCATTTTCCAAAAGTTTTGCACATTTTTTCATAAAATCAGGCTTTGCTATGGCGTGCTGAATAATCAGCCAAGTTGCTTCGTGTGCCTCTTTTCCTACTTTTTCAATAGTTGGATAACCTATTTCTTCCATAATTTCGTCCAACATAAACGCATTTTGGTTATGCAATTTTTCCATTTCTGCATCATAACCTTTTCCAAGTTTTCCATTTTGAGCAAGTTTTTCTCTTAATGCTAAATCTGCATTTTTTAAATCAATAATTTTTTGTGCAATAATTTTGTGTAACATATATTTAACAAAATAAAATACTATAAAATAATAAAAATTCAAATTATTTTAATTTAAAAAGAAATAAGTTTTATTTTCATTTGTTTTTCATCACACAAATTCACAACAAAATAAATACTTTTGCAACAAGATTTATTATTTTTGGAACAGGTAAATTTTAATGTGGATATATTTGATGATTCACAGGCATAAATGCCTGTGCTTTACATAAAAATAAAAAAAAGAAATCCGTGAAAATCTGTGTTAATCCGTAAAATCCGTGTTCCAAGCTATCCATTTTATTTTTCACTCATTCCTTTAATATTCTAAAAAAAATGCTTTTACTAAGTATAGAAACCTCTACGCCTGTGGGTTCAGTTGCACTACACGAAAACCAAAAAATATTGGCTTCTTGTGAATTGCATATTTCGCAATCACATTCAAGCCAACTTATCGTAATGATAAAACAACTTTTGGATATTTGTCAAAAAAAAACAACTGATATTCAAGGAATTGCACTTGCAGAAGGACCTGGTTCTTATACAGGTCTTAGAATTGGGGCAAGTACAGTGAAAGGTTTGGCGTATAGTTTGGGACAAAAACAGATTTTTGCCATCAATACTTTGCAAGCGATTGCCCAACAAATTATAAAATTTGTGCCTGATGACGCACTTATTTGCCCTATGATTGATGCTCGCAGAATGGAAGTGTATTGTGCTTTATTTGAAAAAAAAATTGAATTGAAAAATGAAAAAAATAACATTGAAATAGCAAATTTTTTTACACTTACAGAAGCTAAAATCATTGACGAAACAAGTTTTTTGGAGATTTTAGAAACCAAAAAAATTTATTTTGTGGGTGATGGTATGCCAAAATGTAAAAGCATTTTAGAAAAAAATAAAAATGCGTTTTTTATTGAAAATATTTATCCTAATGCCAAAGAAGTAGCTTTTTTAGCTAATATATTTTTAGAAAAAATTGCCAAAAACGTGGATTATTTTGAGCCTTTTTACTTAAAAGAATTTAAAAGTACATAAACTAATTGATACAAAATAAGAAAATTTTTATATTTTTGTTTTTTTAAAATTTTAAAGAAAAAAAAACGTTTTTATGAAAAAAAAAGAAATAGAATTACTAATTTTTTATTTGGAAACTGAAATTCGGAATTTAAAATATTTTGTTAAAGTTTCATACGAACAAAATAATGAAAGTGAGATGAATAGATTTCTTGAAAAAATTAAGGAAACTATGGATAAATTGGCAGAATACAAAAACATTTTAAATAATTTGGAATAATATGTCAGATACAAAATTTGAACTTTACTATTGGGTAGCTCGTTTTAATGACTGTGAAAATGACGAAATGTACACAAAAACATTCGCAGAATACAACCAAACATTACAAAAATTATCAATAAAAGACCGTCAAGATGCTGAAATAGCATTTAAGCAATACACACAAAAACGCTTGGAACGTGTAGAAAAAACAATGTCTATTCTAAATGACATTATAGAAGAACATTGTGCTATCCAAAAATTTTAAGAAAAATATTATATTATATTATCCTCTAAAAACAGCCAGATTACTACGCAATGACACAAAATAACGACACAAGGCAGTTGGCTGTTTTAATTTATCATTCATAATTTTTTTTCCAATTCTGCAATTTTATCTTTGAGGGCTTTAACCGCAATACTATCATCAGAAATATCCCTTGCATAAAGAATATAAAGCGGTTTTTGGTTAAGAATTACCATATTAAAGAAAGTTCGTAACAAAAACGCCCTACCATTCTTACGGATTGCTTGCATTTCATATCTTTTTCCCAATATGTTGTTAAAAATAGTATCTTTGAGTTCAGGGATTAGTTCAGAAACAAACATATTTTGTGTTTCTTCAATGTCATAACCAAAAGTTTTGGCAGCAGCGAGGTTTATATCTTCCAAACCACCATTTTCCCTAAAAGAAATTACAGGATTGTAAGAACCATTAAAAAATGCTTCATTTTTGGCTCTTTCTTCTTGCATACGTTTTTGAGTGCGTTGCATTTCTTCCTGTGTGGTTTGCATTTCTTCCATATTTTGGCGAAGTTCTTCCTCACTTGATTGCAATTCTTCTGCGGTAAGGCGAGTTTGTTCGTAAAGTCGTTTGGTTTCTTCGTTGGTTTTTACTGCAATAAGTGTAATTGCGAGGTCTTCCGCTACTTTTTTAAGAAAATTAAGTTGATAATCTTCTAATTTTTCTGCAAAAGCAAGTTCTAAAATGCCCAATACATTTTGATTAGCCAAAAGCGGAATTATCATCAATGAACTTGGCAACATTTCGCCCAAACCTGATTTTATTTTAGGATAAGAAGGTGGAATTTTTGTTAAAAAAATGGTTTTCTTTTCCAAATAACATTGTCCTACAAGTCCTTCGCCTTGTTGGATTTTTTGTTTGAAAAAAATATTGCGGTTATACGCATAGCAAGCAGTCATTTCTAAGTATGGATTTTGATTTTGGGGCGTATTCACAACATATAATCCGCCTTGTGCCACTTGCATATAATTGGCAATGTAAGACAATATTTTTTCAGAAAGGTCATAAAGATTGTCGTTTTGTGTGCGAAATATCTCACTCAATCCAGCAATACCCAAACTAATAAATTTGTCTTGTTCATCACGAATTGCAGATTTTTTGAGGCTCATACGCATTTCAAACAATGATTTTCCCAAAATATCACTTTCGTCTATTTCGTATTTTGTATCAAAATCTCCATTGGCAATGGCATCAGCAAAAGCCTTATTTTTTTGCAAATAATCAAGTTGTTCTTCTTGTTCTATTTCGCTTGTAATGCTTTCTAAGGTTCTTTTGCGAAGAATACGAATGATAACAATGCTGACCAAATTCATCAACAAAGTGGAAGAAAATGCCACAAAAAAGCGTTCAAGCGTTGCAGATTGTTTTTCTAATAAATGGGTAGAAACAATTTTTTGGAATTGATTTTCATTCAACATTACTGCATAAGTTGTAACAATGAATACATAGCCCAACACAGAAGAAAAATTGATAACTTCTTCACTCAAATACAATATCAATATTGCAATCAAAATAAAATAAATAAACCGTATTTCTGTAACGCCATGTGTTACCAAAAGCAACGTAATAAGAAAACAAGTAAATGACAAACACACAAATATATTTTTAATTCTTCTATTTGATACAAAATTGGTAGCAAAAAAGAAAAGCCCCAAAAATATAACACAACTCAACAATGCCAACAAAGGTTGGGCATAAATAGCACCCGCTAAAAATGTCAGAATACCTGCACCATACATTATATAGCTTATGTTATTATCTGTTTCTTGATAAATGCGTTCAAATGCGTTTTCTATTTTTTCGTGTTTTTTCATAAAGAAAGTTCAAAAGTTCAAGGTTTAAAGTTCAAGGTTCAAAGTTTAAATTCTTGTGATTATCAATTTTTAGTATGCAAAAAAAAGCATTTTTTTTGTTTTTTTTGTATATATAAAGAACTTTAATTTTTTAAAACTAAAAATTTAGTTGATATTTTTAATAAAAAATCATAAAAAAATTAGTTTATGATTTAAATATGATACTATGACTTACTCATTTAGGAAAAGAAATAAAATAAATTCATCTTATAAAAACCCTGAAAGGGTTTAACAATGGTAACCCCACGTGAAACGTGGGGAAGCAAAAGAGTAAGTTATTTAATTATCATTCCTTAGGAACGAAAATTAAATAACTTACTAATTTGTTTTTAAACATTTTTCAAAAAAATGGTCTGTACCGTAGTTTACGAAGGTCTGACTATTTTTTTGAAAAATTACCAAAGTCGTATTTTATTTATTTCCTATTCCTTAGTAGAAGGTATTTCTGCGAAATGACGAAAAAATAGTTATTGTAAAAATTTGAAAATACTCTACTACTGCTATCTCTTTCTGTCAAAATACTAAATAAACATACTTGAAATAACTCCTTTGTAGGTAATTTTTTACATAATTATCCACCTCCAAATCAGAAGATAATAATGAAAAAAATCCATCATCACTGTCTATCATATCAATAAATGATTTTGCTGTGTAACTTATTCCTTTGTCTTTTACCTTAAAAGATGTTTTTATTTTTCATCATTTTATTTTTTTCAAAACAAAAAAAAATTATTATTTTAGCAATATATACTTTGAAAGGTGTAAAAACTGACATAAACACGCAGGGTATAAAACCCTGCGTTACTGATATTAGACTAAGATAACATCAGTAATGTTGGGTTTTATACCCAACTTTTAGAAACTGTACAGTGATATGAAATAATTCTTCAAAAGGAACGAATTTTAAAATCAGAAATTATTTATTTATCATTCCTTAAAATAAAATATAAATAATTCTAATATATAAATAATACTATCATAGTTTATATATTAGAATTAACTAAATATCTTTCTCATAGCCTTAGTTTTAAACCTTTCAAGTGTTGAAAACCTATAATATAAACTATTTTAGTATTGATACTTAGCTCCATTTATATTCCAAAGTTCAATAAAGCATTTTTGGTCTGCTTTCGTCAAGCCCAAGTTGTGCGTTTGTTGTTATTTTAACTGTTCTAATTGTTTAGACTTTGGACAAAAATAATATTTTTCAAAATATACAAATGATGCGATAACTCTGTAATATTAGAGTAATATAAATTTATTTTTTACAGGAATATAAAAATAATTATTTTTTCACACTATTTTTCGCTTTTTTATAAGGATTTTTCTTTTCCCTTTTTTTAAAAATAGTTCCTTTTGTTCTACCTTTACCATTTTTAGACTTTTTGGGTAAAAATGGGTTTTTGTCAAAAGTATCAAAAAGGTAACGAATGCTTTTTTGGACTTGACTTGGTGTTAAATCTGCCTCTTGGTTGTTTTCTTGGGCTTTTTTTGCGTTTTTATTGGTATAAAAAAGGTAAAGGCAGAAGAAAAGAAACTACTTTTAACAAAAGACCAAAGAAAAATCCTTATAAAAAACCTAAAAATGTCGTGAAAAAAGAATAATTTTGTTGTATTTACATAATAATTTCAAAAAAATAAATTTATATTACTCTAATATTACAGAGTAATAGATAATTTATGCGTTTTAAAATACATTATTTTCGTCCAAAGTCTAAAATATATAATATTACAGGATTTTCCAAAAAATTACTTAATTTGGTGCGGTTGCATTGTATAAACTTAATTTTGTTTGCTATTTTATGAAAATTTAGGAAAAAATACCTAAATCTTAAATTAGGAACGAAAATTAAATAACTTACTAATTTGTTGTTAAACATTTTTCAAAAAATGGTCTGTACCGTAGTTTACGAAGGTCTGAACATTTTTCAAAAAAATGGTCTGTACCGTAGTTTACGAAGGTCTGAACATTTTTTTGAAAAATTACCAAAGTCATATTTTATTTATTTCCTATTCTTTAAAGACATTACAAATAATTTTTCTACAAAAAATGATAAAAAAACCAAGAAATCTTTTAAAAAAATAATTTTATTTGTAAAAAAGTCAGATTATTACAAGGTGGCTATTTCATTCAACATTTATCATTTATCATTCAACATTAAAAAATATGCCTTACGATATAGCAATGTGTGGTGGCGGTGTGTGTCATCTGCGTTATGCGTGTTACAAACACACAGGGGAAATATTAGGCAGACAGGATTTTATGATGTCTGTGCCTTACAATGCAGAAACAAAAACCTGTGATATGTTTTTGAGTAATGAACACCAAATTCAAAAACGTGCTTACGAAATTTGGCTTTCACAAGAAAAACCTGACAACAAAGCAGAAGAAAATTGGCAACAAGCACAAGCAGAAATTATCGCAGAAATTGCTTTTGTTTTGTGATTTAAAAATATTATAATAAAAATTGTAATAAAAAAACCAATATTTTGGTAAAATAATTATAAATATCAAATAAAAATTATAATAACAATGAAACATTATTTTATATCTTTTGTACTTTTTTTGATAATTGGTACATCAAATTTATATGCACAAAAAAAAACACCACTTCTTGCTGATTTAATCAACAAAAAATGGTTTCCTGTTCAACCTGAATCAAAATTATCACCTAATGTACTAATTTTTGCTGATGAAACGAAAATTTATGTGGGAGATGGTTGCAATACCACATACATAGATTATAAATATTCACAAAAAATAGGTTTTAAATTGGATTTTAGCACAAGCAAAACCACTGAAAAGTATTGTCCAGAAGAAAATGTTTCATTTGATTTTAGTTTTTTAAATAATGCCAAGAGTTTTGTTTTGGAAGGGGAAAAACTTACTTTTTTTGATAAAAATAACAAAGAAATCGAAGTTTTATACAGTCGTTTAGTGATTGACAATTCTATCAAAGCAGAAAAAAAGAAATTTCCATTTTTAAAAGAAAAAAAAGAATAAATAATAAATTTTTTTACTCCACCCTACAATTTTGTAACTAATTGATTATCAATGTGTTTTGTTGTTTTTTTAGCTAAAATTTGGTTTAAAAATAGATTTAAAAAGTTTAAAGGAT
>JAAFIN010000145.1 GCA_013297825.1 Cytophagales bacterium | reverse complement strand
AAATCAATTAGGAATTAGGAATTACGAATTAGGAATTAAACAGCCAAATAGTGCGTATTATCGTTTGAAACAAGTGGATTTTGATGGTAATTTTGTGTATTCTAATGTGATTTTTGTGGAAGGTTTTACGCAACAAATTAAAGTTTATCCAAATCCAGCTTCTGAATATGTTATCTTGGAAAACATTTTGAAAAATGGTAATACACACGTTAATATTAGTGTTTTTGACCCAAAAGGCATTAACACCATTAATTTTGTAGCAAAACAAAATACCATCAAAATAATGATTAAAAATTTCCAAAAAGGCATTTATTTGTTCAAAATTGGAAATGAAATTAAAAAAATTGTTATAGAATAAGAAGCCCCCCAACCCCCAAAGGGGGAGTTTTAACGCTCATTATTAAATAATGATTATTGATAAAATAAAAAAAATCTATTGTAAAATTTATATTTTACAATAGATTTTTTTATTTTTATAGCATTATTACAAAATTTTATAACAATAAAATATTTACATTGCCATAAAACATTGTGTAACATAGCTTTATTATATTTACATTGCCATAAAACATTGTGCAATATAGCTTTGTATTAAATTTATTGTCATAAAACATTGTGCAACATAGCTTTGTTGCATTTACATTGCCATAAAACATTATGTAACATAGCTTTGTTGCATTTACATTGCCATAAAACATTATGTAACATAGCTTTGTTGTATTTACATTGCTATAAAACATTGTGTAACATAGCTTTGTTGTATTTACATTGCTATAAAACATTGTGTAATATAGCTTTGTATTAAATTTATTGCCATATAAATTAAATTATGAAACCTTGAACTTTGAACTTTTTAAACCTTGAACTTTGAACCTTAAACTTTTATCCCCATTACCAGCACATCATCAATTTGTTTTTCACCACCATCTACGACCCAATTAGCAAAAGTGCGTTCAAGCGTTTGGCGTTGTGTGAGCATATTTTTTTCAGAAAGTTCTAATAAAAGCGTTCTAAAATTAGCAATCATAAACTTTCTTTTTTCTTTTCCTCCAAATTGGTCAATAAATCCATCAGTAAAAAGATAAAAAGTAGTAGGTTCTGTAATATCAATAACGTGTTTTGTAAAAATCCTTTCTTGTTCTTTTTGTTCGCCACCAATGGGCATTTTATCACCTTTTATTTGGTTCATTTTGTTGTTCTGCACATATAGTAAGGGGTTTTTTGCACCAGCAAATTCCACTTTTTTATTTTCTTTGTCAATAATGAGAATTACCATATCCATACCGTCTTTATTATTGCTTTCTGCTTGTTTTAAAGTCTTTCTGATATGTTTGTGCAAATCATTTAGAATCATATCAGCTTCTATAATTTTTTTGTTTTGGATTATTTCATTGAGGCTTTCATTGGCAAGCATTGTCATCAATGCACCAGGAACACCGTGTCCTGTGCAGTCAATAGCAGAAATAATGATTTTGTGGTTAATTTCTTGGAAATAATAAAAATCACCTGAAATAATATCACGAGGTTTAAACAAAATAAAATTTTCGTCTAAATGTTGGTTTATTTCTTGGTAAGTAGGCAAAATGCTTGCTTGAATACGTTGGGCATAATGAATACTGTCTGTTACATTTTTATTGATAACTTCCAATTCATTTTTATAATTATTCAGTGATTCAAGTGTAACTTGTAGTTCTTCATTGGTTTGGTTAAGTTCCTCGTTACTTTCGCTAAGTTGTTGAGTGCGTTCTGTTACTTTTTCCTCCAACATTGTATTTTGTTCTTGCACCAATTTCAGATTTTCAGCTTGCATTTTCCTTTTTTCTCTTTCTGTATTTTTTATTTTGTCAGAAAGTCCAAACGACAAAATAAATGCCTCTGAAATCACGCCCAATCTTACAGTTGCATTGCTAAAATCTACCGAAATAGGAAATCCAAATAAATGTGCCACATATATCAATGCACTCACAACCACAGTTCCCCACGCAATCAAGAAAAACATTGCAGGGCGAGAACCTTTCATAAAGCAATGAACACCCATTGTAATTAAAAATACTGCTATAACCAACACCAATATTGCTGTGATATTGAATAACAACAATAATAAATTAGGATTCCAACCAGGCGTTACAACAATTCCTAATGCGATTAACCAGCCAAATATTGTTAAAAAGTCAATAATTTTTTTATAAATTTTTGGTAATAATTCATCTGCTTTCAAAAAATAATATCCAAAATACAAAGCATTTATCATTCCTACAATGATGCTAACATTAGGAACAAAAGTAGTAATTTGGGGTATAGAAGGATACACAAATTGAAATGCTACGCCATTGATTGATGCCATATAAATACACAACCCAAACAAATACACAACATAGTAAAAATATGCTTTGTCTTTTACACTCAAATACAACAAAAGGTTATAAATAACAAGCCCCAAAACAATGGCTATGGTAAAAATAATCGTTCCCAATGTATATTGTGCTTCTTGCAAAAGTACGTTTTCGTGAATTATTCCTAAATCGTGCCTTTTGGCATAATACCCTGAAAACTTCACATAAATATCAAAGTTTTCCATTTTTGGGAATGGAAATACAAATTTGAAAAAATCTATGGGGCGTTGGTCAAATGGGTGTGTATCACCACAAATATATTTTTTGATAAGTTCTTTTTTTTCATTGACAAAATGAACATCTAAAGAATCAATATTTGTAGTTTGAAATGCCAAATACCATTTTTCTTGGGTATAATTAAAAATACGTATTCTAAACCAAAAATTAGAAGTAGAATAGCCTTGATTTGGGTGTTTTTGGGTAGAAAGTTTGAAATTTTTGCTATTTTCTTCTGAAATGACTTGCTCAAAAGTCATTTTTTGGCTTTTATCTTCCAATATTTCTACCAATTCACCAAGCGGATAATGGTGTGTTTGTGGATTTAATTTTATAAAATGTTGTGCTTGTATTTTTGGAGAAAGTACAAAACAAAGAAATATAAGAATATAAAATACAGACTTTATATGATTGAAAAATGTAAGCATTGCAAAAAATAAATTTTGGTATTTGATTTGGTATAATGATAAAAGTGGTTATTTATCAAGTAAAACGAACTTTTTTTTGTTTGATATTTATTAAAATCTAATCAAAATTCATTAAAACCCTAATTTAATATGAAATACTTAATTTTAAACAAATTTCTTGCAAATTTCTCAAATATTTTTGATTTTAAATATTTATTTACGTGTTTCTTTGTTTTTTTGTTGGTATTTTTTTTAATTTTCCAAAATGCTTTTGCTCAAAAAACAAGCGAAAAAAAATATAAAGATTATACAGAATTTGAAAAACATATTTTTGTGCAAGAAAATGATACACTTCCTTATCGTCTGCTTTTGCCTGAAAATTATGACAAAAACCAAAAATACCCCTTAGTTTTGTTTCTACACGGTTCAGGCGAAAGAGGAAATACGAATATTGTACCGCTTACACACATAGCACCTGCGTTACTTGGTGCAGATTTTAGAAAAAATTATCCTTGTATTGCTCTTGTACCTCAATGTCCAAAAGGAAAACGTTGGGTAGAAGTAGATTGGAAACTTTCCACGCACACACAACCCAAAGAAATGTCTGAACCTATGGAACTTTTACGCAAACTTTTGGATAAAAATATTTATAAAAACTACAAAATTGATAAAAAACGTGTGTATATCACAGGGCTTTCTATGGGCGGATTTGGTGCGTGGGATATGATGGCAAGGTTTCCCAAAGAATTTGCTGCTGGTGTGCCTGTGTGTGGTGGTGCTGACGAAAATACAGCCAAATTATTAAAAGAAATGCCTATTTGGACGTTTCATGGGGCTTTGGACAAAGTGGTTTCGCCTGATAGAACACGTAATATGGTAAAAGCTCTTGAAAATTTGTCTGAAAAAGATAAGAATAAAGAAAAAGAAACCAAAAAAATCATTTATACTGAATTTCCAAGTGTAGAACACGACAGTTGGAAACAAGTCTATGCCAATAAAGATGTATGGAAATGGCTTTTTGAACAGAAAAAATAAAGTAAATGGTGAATGATAAATGATGAATGATAAATGTTAAATGATAAATGAAACAGCCAACAGCCTTTTTGAGCAAGATTTTCAGGATTTAAGGATTGACAGGATTAAACAGCCATTTTTTGAATTTAAAATTCTTGAACTTTTGAACTTTTGAACTTTTGAACTTTTGAACTTTTGAACTTTTGAGCTTTTGAACTTTTGAACTTTTGAACTTTTGAGCTTTTGAGCTTTTGAGCTTTTTAAACTATTTTATTTATTTCCAAAACAGGTAATTGGTCTTGCAAAAGGGCATTTATGAGTTTAAAATGGGAAAAATCTTTGTAGTTTTGGAGGGTAATTTCTTTAAGAAAAATTTTATTTTCTGATAATAATTTTGTTCTAAAAGTACCTTCCAAAAGTGGAAATGGTGTGCTATACCAATTTTTTAGGTCATTTGTCCAAATAATATTGCTATAAGTTGTATCAGTAAGTTGGTTATTTTTGACTAAAATTATTTCATCAATTTCTTGTTTTTGGGAAGTAAAAATTTCTGTTTTTTTTTGTTCCAAAAAAGAATTTAACATATTTCTATCAGTATATTTATGATTGTAGGAATAATCTCCAATATCTACAAGGGCTAATTTTTGGATATTTTTGGGAAAATAAGGCACTAATTCCAAAAATTCAATTTCTTTTTCATACAAAAGCCTCAATTTATAAATTTGATTTTCTAAATGTTTCTCAACACGATTTTCGTTTAAAAAATCATTTTTAAAAACTATATTTTCAAAATAATCATCAACAAATTTTTGTAAAATATTGTGCAAATCAAAAACCCAATTTTTAGCATTATTTTTTATTAAATCATTTTTTATTAAATCATTTTCTATTAAATCATATTCTTTTTGTGCTTTTTGAATACGTAATTGGTGAAAATAAAGGTTTTCTATTTTTTTGTTTTTTACAAAAATGCTTTCTAAAAATTTCATAAGGGGGAAAGGAGAAAGGTGTCAGTAGTCAGGAGAAAGGTGTCAGTAGTCAGAGGAAAGGTGTCAGTAGTCAGGAGAAAGGTGTCAGTAGTCAAGAGAAAGGTGTTAGTAGTCAGGAGAAAGGTGTCAGTAGTCAAAGGAAAGGGTTTTATATTTGTATTTTGGTTGTTTTTGTATTTTGTACTTACACCTTATACCTTGCTACTTACATCTTTATCTGAATTTAAAACAAAAAACCCTCTCAAAAAAATGAATTTTTGAAAGGATTTTTTTATTTATTTTATCATTTTTTTGAAATTTTATTTAACTAAAATTTCTAAAAAAATTATTGAATTACAAGACGTTTTACTTGTTTTTCGCCATTTACAACAACACTTACAAAATAAACACCTGCTTTGTAACCACGTACATTAAGCGTACCTTCATATTGTACATTTTCAATATTTTCAGTGGTTGTATTTTGCATTACTTTACCAGTTGCATCAGCAAGAGATATATTGATTACACCAAGATTAGCATTGTCATAATTTTCTACGTTGATTTTAGCTTCATCAGAAGTAGGATTAGGATAAATGCTTGTGTTCAAATTAGTTTTGAAAGTAGGTGTTTCTACAGAAGACTCACGTACACCTGTAATCACATTTAAAGTATAATCTTCTACTTCACCATAGCTAAATGTTTCGCAAGAAGTTTGTGCTGCATTGTATTTCATAGATACACGAATACGTGTTGCTCCGATTGATGCTGTGCTTGGAATTGTGAAAGTAGAGCTTAATGTAGCTGAACTTGTTGAGCTACGATTTACTACTTGCTCACCTGCATCTGTAAAATCACCATCTCTGTTCCAATCCACATATACTGCCCAAAATTCAGTTGCACTATAACCAGAACGGAAACCTGCACTATAATTGATGGTTACGCTTGTACCTCTTGTTACATTGGTAGAAGTTGCGGTACCATTAAAATAACCTGCATTTGCAGCAGAAGTACGATTGATAGAACCAAGTTGTACCAAATCAATCCATTCGTCAGCTACATTATTACCTTTTGACGCACAATAAGAAACTGTTGTGGTAGAAGTAGTGAATGTACCAGAAGTAGAGAATGCACTATTTACAGTTCCACAAGTTGCTCTTACTTGAAATTCATAAGAAGTTCCTGCGGTTAAACCTGTCAAACTTGCTGATGTACTTGCAGAAGTTCCACTTGTCCAAGTTGTAGTTCCTGTTTGGCGGAATTGAACTGCGTAAGAAGTTGCACTTGTAACTGCTGACCAGCCAATCGTTGCACTTGAAGCAGTAATTGCTGAACTTGTCAAACCTGCAGGTGTTGCAAGTGAAGTAGGGCAAGAAGAAGTTCCACCACCCAAAGCTGGAGAAGTAAGAAGGCTTACACGTGCGCCACCTACATCAAACAATGCTCTTGCACGAGCTTTTTGTCCTGTTGTGAACATAAACATACATTGGTCATTTACATAATCCATGTAGTTCATAAACATATCACTTGTGTTGCTACAAGTTGATTTAGGGAAAGTTGGGCAACCACCATTAGAAGTTTGTTGTGTTGGTGTGTCAGAAACTAAGTCATTACCGCAATTAGCATCACCCCAAATGTGGCGAAGATTTAACCAGTGACCTACTTCGTGAGTTGCAGTACGTCCATAACCGAATACGCCACCTACTGAAGGATTTACACCAAAAAATTTATAACCCATTACTACACCATCTTTAAAAGTACCTGCGTCAGTTGGGAAAGTTGCATAACCCAATAAATCAACACTTGCACCACCAAAATTACAAACCCACATATTTAAGTATTGGTTTGGATTCCAAGCAGCTTTTCCACCAGTTGATGCTTGTTTTACAAAAACACCTTGCAAATCACTTCCACCATATTCAAAAAATGTTCTTGTGGTTTGTGTGCGTGTGATACCATTTGTTGCTGCACCATTTGGGTCTTTTGTAGCAAGTTGGAATTGGATTTCCATATCTGATGCCAAACCTGAAAACAATGAAGGTACTTGGCTTGCATCTGGATTAGTTTTACGAAAATCTTTGTTCAATACATCTATTTGTGATTGAATCATTGCATCAGTGATGTTTTGTGCTGCGGTGTTATAAACCACGTGTACAACCACTGGAATTGTGATAACACCTGTAACTTTGTTACGATTTGACAAAAAGTTTTGTTCAAATTGTTGGGTGTGATTTTCAATAGCATCCATTCTGTTACGAATTTCTGGAGTGCCATTGTTGTAGATTTCTTGGTGTGAATGTGTACCGCAACCTCTGTGTTGTGCAGTAGCATTTTGTGTTGAAATAAAAAGACCGCCTAATATGAGGCTACCTAAATAGAGTAATTTTTTAATCATTTAACAATGAATTTTTGAATGTTATAAAATTTTTTGGTACTTAAATAAAAAAACTTTTGTTCAAGTGTGATTTAAAAGTTTGTGGGTGCAAAATTATATAAGATTTTTAAAAAACAAATTTTTTTTCAAAAAAAATTAAAATTTTATTCGGTTTTTTTTACCAAAAAACAATTTATATTCCGTTGAATTAGCTTATTATAAAGAATAATATTTTGTAAAAATGTAAAAACTTTAATTTTATTTCTGTTTTTTATCCTAAAAAATCTAAAATAAATACAAAAACAAAATTTTATTCTTATTTAGATTATTTTCAAATAAGCACGTAAAAACGAATAAAATTTTGCTTTTGCAACATTGTTGCATATATTTTTTTCATAATTTTGAAATACAGAATTTTATTTTGCATAAAAAATTACTTTTTTTAGGAATATCAAAAAAATGCAATTATTTCTATTTATGGTACAATTCCAAAATTTGTTTGGTAATTTGGCTATAAAGTTCTTTAATTTCAGGATTTTCAGCTAATTTTTGTTGGTGTAATGCAATTATATTCATATCGCCACGTCTTGCTACGCCTGTTTGAGCGTCCAAAGGAGGCATCAAAAATGCCTTGTTTGCGGTTTCTTTTACCAAATTTTCAAGCATTTCAAAAGGAAGATTAGATTTTTGCAAAATTTCCTTTGCTATGTGATACATATAATTAGAAAAATTGCAGGCAAAAGTTGCCCCAAGATGCAAAATTTGTCTTTGTTCTGAATTTATTTGATAAATTTTTGATGTAATTTTTTTGGCAATAAAATAAAAAACATCACTCACATATTCTCCATCTCCTTCCACACAAATTGGTACATTTTCCCAAAAATCAATGATATTTTTTTTGATTTTTTTTGAATCTAAATTTGCATTTATCCCATCTTTGGAGGTCAGGGAGTTTGTCTTAGAAAAAGTTTGTAAAGGATAAAAAACCCCAATTCCTATGCTTTTTTCTGTGAAAGGCATAAGCAACTCTAAGGGCATACTTCCTGATGTGTGCATCACAAAAGAATTTCGTGGAAGTTTGAGTTTTGCAACAACTTCTGCCAAAAAATCATCTTTTACCGCCAAAATAAATAACTTGCTTTCGCTTTCACTAAAATCCAAACTATCAGTTACATTTGTATGTGAATGTTTTTTTTGTGTATTTTTGTCTTTTTTTTCAAAAATTTTTAATTCTTCTGCTAATATTTTCGCATTTTCTATATTTTTGCTAAATATTTCGCCTATAAAAAAACCTTTTATGGTTAATATTTTTGCTAAGTGTGTGGCTACATTTCCTGAGCCAATAAGTGTGGTTCGCATAAAAGTTTAAAGTTCAAAGTTTAAGGTTCAAAAGTTTAAGGTTCAAAGTTTAAGGTTCAAGGTTCAAAGTTTAAAAATCCTGTTAATCTTTTAATCCTGAAAATCCTGCTTCAGACTTTGGCTGTTATCATTCATCATTTATCATTCATCATTAATTTGTTTTCACTACTATTTTTCTTGCCATTTATCGCAATATTTGCCTTAGTAGGTGTGTATGCAGAACGCAAAATTTCAGGTTTTATACAAGACCGTTTAGGCCCGATGGAAACAGGAAAATTTGGGTTGTTGCAGACTGTTGCAGATATTCTAAAATTATTGCTAAAAGAGGATATTATTCCCCAAAATTCTGATAAATTTATTTTTCGCCTTGCTCCTTTGGTGATATTTGTTTCGGTTTTTGCTGGATTTGCGTGCATTCCTTTGGGAACTTGGCTTGTAGGGGCGAGTTTATCGGTGGGTGTTTTTTATGTGTTGGGCATTATTTCGTTAGATGTGATAGGAATTTTGATGGCGGGTTGGGCTTCCAATAATAAATATGCGTTGTTGGGTTCAATGCGAGCAGTTAGTCAAATAATTTCGTATGAAATTCCGTTGGGTTTGGTGGTTTTGTGTGTAGCAATGGTTAATCAAAGCCTTGATTTACAAGAAATTAGCTTTAAGCAAGGCATTTGGGCAATGGAAAAGACATTTTATGATGTACCTGAACGCATTTATTTGTTTGGTATTACCAATATTGATGTTACAAAAATAGGTGGTTTTTTGACATGGAACATTATCCAAATGCCTTTTTTATTAGTTGGTTTTATAATTTATTTTATTGCTTCGCTTGCAGAATGTAATCGTCCTCCTTTTGATATTCCAGAGGCAGAAAGTGAAATTATTGCAGGCTATCACACAGAATATTCTGGATTAAGATGGGCTTTTATGATGCTTGCAGAATATGGAATGATGCTTTTGACTGCATTTTTAGCGGTAATTTTATTTTTGGGAAGTTGGAACACACCATTTCCTAATATTGGTTTTTTGGCGTTGGCTGATTGGACAAGTGGCAATCCAAATACGCTTTGGGGACAAATTACTGCGATTTTTTGGATATTTTTCAAAGTATTTTGTTTGGTTTTTGTGCAAATGTGGATTAGATGGACGTATCCACGCCTTAGAGCTGACCAACTTATGTACTTATGTTGGAAGGTTTTAATTCCTTTTTCGCTTGTATTGGTGCTTTTGTGTGCAGTTTGGAGGATTTTTATGTAATTATGAATTATAAATTGAACAGCCAAAATACAATGATAAATGATAAATGTTGAATGATAAATGAAACAGCCATTTTCAATTAAACAACTAAACACAAAAGTATTTTTAAATATATAAAAAAACGCTTCTAAAACTCTTGGAGGGTTTTAAACTCTCCAAGAGTTGAAAACATTAAATTTAATTTTTATTCTAAAATTTTGAAAAAGAAATGAAAAAAATATCCAATTTTTTTTTAAAAAATTCATTTCTTACAAAATTATTATGCTTTTTTCTCCCCCTTTGGGGGCTGGGGGGCTTTTTGGGACTTGAAAGGGGGCTATTCGCCCAAAAATTCATTCATATTCAACACCCATTACCCAAATATCGCATATTAGCACAACTCAAAGACAGTATTAGTGTAAAAGAATACGCAGAATTTTTTTTGAAAAAACAACAAGAAGAAGGTTTTTTTTTGGCAAATTATCAAAATGCCATTTGGAAAAAAGATACTTTAAAGTTGGATTTTATTTTAGGACAAAAATTTTATTGGAATAATTTAAAAAAAGGAAATTTGGTGTTTGGGGAGAAAATTGGTTTTTATGAACGAAATTTTTATAAAAAATCTTTTTCTTTTCAAAAAATACAAAAAATACAAAAAAAAATTCTGACTTTTTCCGAAAATAATGGATTTCCTTTTGCACGTATTACGCTTGATAGTCTTACGCTTGACACCACAAAAAATAATCCACAACACAGCTTAAACGCAGTTTGGAAATATGAACCTGAACGTTTTTGTGAATTTGATACCTTACAAATTGTCGGTAAAATCCCCATCAATCGCCCATTTTTGCGTAAATATTTAGGCATAAGACGTTTTCAACCTTTTGACCAAAGCAAAGTAACTAATATCCCTCGTCTTCTGAAGCAACTACCTTTTTTAAAATTAAAAGATAAACCTTCTGTTACTTTTGTGGGAAAAAGGGCAATTATTAACATTCCTCTTGAACGCAGAAATGCTAATAAATTTGATGGAATTTTGGGGGTTTTACCAAATGAACAACAAGGTAAAACGCTTATCACAGGCGAAATAAATCTTGGTTTGGAAAATCTTTTTAGTGCAGGAATTCGCCTACACGCACAATGGCAACGCCTTCAAACAGAGTCGCAACGTCTTGATTTGCGTTACGAACACCCACTTTTATTTGGTTTTCCTTTTGATGCAAAAGGAATTTTTCAACTTTACAAACAAGATAGCAGTTTTGTGAATCGTGATTTACATTTTACGTTGTATTATCGCCTTCCAAACCTTGCACGCATAGGCGTAAGTTTGGAAAATAGACAATCTGGTTTGGGTGAAAAACTGCAAATTCGCAACGTAAATGAGCTTCCACAGGTTTCGGAAAGCAGGTGGGCGAGTTATGGATTGGATTATGATTGGCACAATTTGGACAATGCACTTGCACCACGACAAGGCACTCGGATTGTTGCAAAAATGCGTTGGGGACAAAAAAACATCTTAAAAAACCCTTTTTGGGCAGATAGTCTTTATAAAAATGTGCCACTTAATAGCACCCAAATTTCTGCAAATATAAAATTAGAGCATTATATTTCTTACAAAAACAATACTTTTTTTGGCAGGTTTTTAGGTGGATATTTAGAAAATAATTTTTTGACTTTTAATGATTTATTTAGGCTTGGCGGTTTGCAAAGTTTGAGAGGTTTTAATGAAAATACCTTTTTTGCAAATAATTATGGCATATTTACCGCAGAATACAGGGCGTATTTTGGGGGTGAAGATGACTCATATTTTATGTTATTTTATGACCAAAGCATTTTACAAACACAAACATTTTCACAGCAAAATATAGATTATCCTTTTGGGTTGGGTGCAGGATTGAGTTTTGGCACACGTGGAGGTACATTTACATTGGCGTATGCCTTAGGAAAATCCAAAGAACAAGATTTTGGGTTTTCAAGGGCGAAAATTCACATTGGAATTGTAAGTAATTTTTAGTTTTGGGGATTTTCTTTTCCTTTTTTTAGTAAAAACAAAACTTCTATTTTTCAAATTTAGGCGTTGCGTTAGCTTTTCTCATATTTTTAGGAATAAAAATCAAAAAGTGTATCTAATTTTTTAATTTAAAAATAACTAAAAAAATATTTAATAGTAGCTTAATTTTTTAATTTCTTAAAATAATCTATGTTTAAAAAGTTTAAAGTATGTTTTTGGTGATTTTATAAAATTACTTATTTATGATTTTATTTGTTAAAACGTTCTCAAAAGTGATTTGTAAAGATAATGTAATATATTACTAAAAAAATCCATTTTTTATTGCATTTTATGCACAAAAAAAATTAAGAGGCCTTTTTTTGAGAAATAAGCCATAAAAATATAAACCCCAAAAAGTGAAAAATTTGTTAATTCAATAATCGTCTATAACTTTGCATCAGATTTCTTAAAATATACAAGAAATCTTATTTTTAATCTTTTCTTTTCATTTATGAAAAAAATAATGTTAATAGTTTGGCTCGCCTTGTTGCTTGTAGCCTCCTGCAAAAAAAAAGATGACCCTCAACTTTCTTTGCCTCCTGAAACTCAAGAAGGAAAAAATACCTTCGGTTGTATGCTCAATGGTAAGCTATGGCGTAATACCGCAGACCAACCTGGCTTTCGTGCCTTATACGCACAAGTGCAAGGCGGTGGATGGGTAGATATATATGCGTGGTATAGGAATGGAACAGATAGAACTGAAAGATTTGTATTTATATCTGACTCCCTTTATCGTGAAGGCACTTATGATTTAGCTAATCCTGCTCATAAAACAGGCATTATTTATAGGTATTTCGAAAACAATACAGTTGTTGCAAGTGGTGATACTACCTTACTTGAAAAGTCTGGTAGTCTAACCATCACTAAGTTTGACTTGAGTCGCAGAATAATTGCTGGCAGATTTAGCTTCAAAATGAAAAAGAAAAATGGTGTTTCTTTTGAAGCAACAGATGGGCGTTTTGACATTTCTTTTTAAATTTTTCTTTACACTTTAATTTTTAATAAAAAAATGCCTATGATTGATTTTTACACTTGTGCTTTTAATTTTATTCACACTTTTTCTTTTTTTAAAATGAAAAAAACAATG
>JAAFIN010000143.1 GCA_013297825.1 Cytophagales bacterium | reverse complement strand
GAAAAAATAAATTTAAAAAATAAAATAAAAGTTAAAATAAATCTGAAAATATCTTAAAGATTTATGATGTAAATTAGACATATTCTAAGATTGTTTGATTGTCTGACTATTTTTCTGCAAGTTCGCCTTTTGGGCGTGTGCGGTTGCAAACCGCAATGCCTAAACCGTTGAAGTTGGAAACTTCAACAAACATACCTTTTTTATAGGCTTTTAGGAACACTTAGAAGAACTGGGAAACAAAAATTTGCAATTTCCTGTACGCAACAAAAATGAAAATAACGAAGAATCAAGTTTACAATTTTCAAAGATAATATTTTCAAAAGTGCAGTTAAAAAAAATAGCATTTAGTAAATTAATATTTTTAAAGCATACATTTTTTAATTTTGTGTTTAAAAATATATTTTTCTCTGCTAAAGGTGGAATTATAATGGGTTTTCCTTCTTGTTGTTCTATAGTTGTATCTTCTATAAAAGTATTTTCAAATAATAATATTTTCCAATTTCCTGCTAATTTGATAGTTGTGTCAATGATTTGGCAATTAGTAAAAATAAATTCTTTTTTATCACTTTCATAATGGCTATAATTGAAAAAAATTCCTTTTGCCACATCATGTGAAAATAATTCTAATTTAGTATTTTGAATAATAGTATCTAAAAAATAAACATCTAACCAATAAGACCCATAAATACCCATTTTAGAGATTTCAATAGACTTAAATAATGTATCACAAAAGAAAGATTGAAGTATCTCACCTTTATCTTTTAATTTGAAGTTTTCCACCAAACTATCCCACACATTGAACCAAGTTGAATTGATTAGTTTTTCTATGATAACATTTTTAATATGTGCTTTGTAAAGCAATACAGATTGAATATCAGTTTTATAGAAACAACAATCTGTAATTGTGCTATTTGTCAAGTCAAAACTTGTAAACCACGCATTTTCAAAATTGATATTTTGTAGTTCAATCCCTTTTAAGTCTATGGAATTACCAAAATTGATGTTGTATTTGTTCTTTGGTATTTCCATTGTAAAAAAACGAGGGTATTTTTTCCATTCCTCATATATTTTTATGTTTCCTTCTTCTCCTAAATTGATATTTTTAAGAAAAAAATCTTTGAAATATTGCCCTTGTTCTGTATGCCACCTTGCTTTTTTCTCCGTTGTTGGTTTTAGAAAAATGCTTTTACAACTACAAAAATATCACAAAAACCTTTATAAAAACCTAATGCTTTTATAATTCCCAATGCTCACGTGCATTTTTCCACCAACAACTCATCAGCGAACAAGCCTCTGAAATGCGTTGTTGGTGACGAAAAATGCTTTTATACTTGTAATAATGCTATCTTTTGTACTATTTTGAGTAGCAGATATATAATTACATTGTGCTTGCATTTTTCTAAACACACAACAACGGTGCAGATGTTTTCGATTGGTAATACCAACAAAGGATAAAAGACTTCAACGAACTTACTTTTTTTATAGGATTTTAGCAAGACTTAGAAGAACTGGAGAAGACTTGGACTAATTGGGGTCTTGCACCAATGCACTTTTTTTTTATTTAGTGTGGAAGACTTGGACTAATTGGGTAAACCCGCCTATTTGTTTAACCAAAACCACGTAGAAGGCGGATTATTACCTTCTATTTTTTCCGCTCTTGTAGCCCCTTCGCTTACCAATTTTTCTGTGATTTCTTCAAAACAAAAATAAACTGAAGATTCTGAACGTAATAATTCCATCCGATTTAAGTCTTTAAATTTATGCATCTCTAAATACCATGGGCGTTTTTCATAACTTTCTGCCCAATCAGAAAAAAATTCTAAATTTTCATTTTTTCTTTTATACATTTCCATCACAAAATCTATTCTTAGAAAAGCATACATCACATTGATAAAATCATAAAAAGCAGTAGCATGAGTCCCACCTGTTTTTACAAGTTCATTAAATATGTATAACCAATCATCAAATAAAAATTCTTTAATATATCTAAAAAAAATAATAAACATTTTAGGGTGGTCACGCACAAAAAGATTTCTAAATAAAGTAACAATTATATCCCTAAAATCATGTGGCTGGATAAATTTATCCAATTGAAAAATTAAATGAAAATTTTTAGGTTCAAAAATTTTATCATTTGTTATTTCTTCTATTTTTTGTGCTATAGAAAAAATATTATTATATTTTGATTCTATCATAATTTAAAATTTTCTCTGTTGGTTGGTTTTAGAAAAATGCTTTTACAACTGCAAAAATACCACAAAACCCAGTTCTTCTAAGTCTATTGTTCGTTGAAGTTTCCAACTTCAACGCTTTGGCATTGCGGTTTTCAACCGCACACGCCCAAAGGGCGAATTTACAGAAAAACAACCACACAAAAATAACTACAATAATATTTACCACCGCAAAAGTAACAAAATAAACCCCACAAGGATTGCCAAAACGATAATTGGACATATTCTAAGATTGTTTGATGGTAGTGCCATTCTTCTGAAAGTTCGCCCTTTGGCGTGTGCGGTTGAAAACCGCAATGCCTAAACTGTTGAAGTATAAAGACTTCAACGAACTTACCTTTTTTATAGGCTTTTAGGAACACTTAGAAGAACTGGGAAATTTAACTCTCCCCTCATCAATATCCTCCTGATAAATAATTCTCCCATCAAGTAATATACCATTTTCTGTAATGTATTTCATCTTAGATTCAGTTTCATCTAATTTAAATATTCCCCCTAATTTTTCAATTTTGTTTTTAATCTCCCTTAAAAAACTATTAAATCTTGGTGTTATCCGATAAGCAATAAAGTGATTATCTACTGGAAAATCAAGGCGAGTATAACCTTCTTGCTCATCCATGTAAACATCTATTTCTTCTAACCAAATTGTGCTTTCTGATTCAATATAAAAAGAGACTTCATTTTGCCAAAAACCATTATTTAAAGTTTCTAAGCAATTAATGCTATCTGTATTGAAAATTTGTAAATATTCTAAATATCTTATGTTTTCTCGTTGATAAGGCAATAAGTCATATTTTCCCATTATATTTGGAATAGACATATACATTTGTGTAAAATTTGGTGCATTGTAATTTTCAATATCAACCAATTTTATATAGTCAGATTCTTCAAATAATTTTGAATATAAAAATCTCTTTCTTTTATCTAAAAGAACTTTTAGAATGTTATCATCTTGACATTGGAAAAAACCAAATTTATGTCCAGCTTCAAAAAAAGTTTTAGTAAAATCAAATATTTTTGTTCTAAAATCTTTTGACGAAATATTAAGCACAAACAAATAACTGAAAGTAGTTTCGTTTCTTATATATTCAGAAATATATTTAGAGATGAAATGTTGTTTTACATTCATAAAATGATTATGGTAAAGGCTGTATTGTAAAACTTATAAGACTAAACTTATGTATTCCTAACCCATTAATGATATGAATTTCTCCGTTGTTGGTTTTAGAAAAATGCTTTTACAACTGCAAAAATAGCACAAAAACCCTTATAAAAACCTAATGCTTTTATAATTCCAAATGCTCACGTGCATTTTTTCACCAACAAACTCATCAGCGAACAAGCCTCTGCAATGTGTTGTTGGTGACGAAAAATGCTTTTACATTGGAAAATATAATTTCGTTTGTGCTTTTTTTGGTTGGCTGTTTTTTTTCCTGACACCTTTTTCCTGACACCTTTCCCCTAAAAATTATTTAAAAAAGTTCTTATACTTTCATCTATTGAAATATTAAGTTTCTTTTTGAGGCGTGAAATGCTTACTTTTAGACTTCCTTCTGTGATGTGAAGCATACTTGCAATTTCTTTGGTAGAAAGATTCATTTTGAGATACGCACAAAGTCGCATATCATTTTGGGTCATTTTTGGGTATTGAATTTGTAATTTTTCAAAAAAATCGTGATGCACTTGCTCAAAATGTAATTGAAATCTTTGCCAATCTGTATCTACTTCCATACTTTTTTTAATTTCACCAAAAATATCTTTAAAAGCATTTCTAAAAGGAATTCTACTTTCTATGTTCATAATTTCCCATTGTTTTTGGAGTTGAGTTTCTATGTCAGCAAGCCATTCATTTTTTTGGGTAACAAGTGCGGAAAGGCTTGTAAGTTGGCGGTTTTTGGCATCAATTTTTTCTTGCAATGATTTTTGTTCAAGTTGGTTGTATTTTTCTTGGATTTCATTTTTACTAATTTCTTCTTCCAAAAGCTGTTTTTGCATTTCATTTTTTTGTTTTTCTTCCTCTGCGATTTCGCCTTGCAGTAACGCATTTTGTTTGGCTTCTTGCAAAAGTTGTTCTTTTATTTTATTTTTTTCTTCTGCTTCTTGGGCTAATTTTTTATAAAGTGAATTGCCTTTTAACACAAAAAACACAATAATTGCCAATGTCAAAACCAACAAAATACTAAGCAAAATGCTATAAAATAATCTTTGGTTTTTTTCTTCTAATAATTGATTTTCTTTCTGTTTTACAATATTTTTTTCAAAAAAACTAATGGCTAAGATTTCATTTTCTTGTTTTTGAGAAGAAATACTATCATAATATTTTGTTTTTTCATTTTGGTACAAATAAAGTTCTGTCTTATCATTCAAAGTTTCATAAATGGTAGCCAATAAATTGCCTAATTCTAAAATAAGTGGATAATCTTTGATTTTTTTAGCTTCGGTGTATGCCTCTTTTGCGATAGAAATTGCCTTTGTATATTCTTGTTTTTTAGTATAAAGTTGTGCAATATTGCTGTTAGCATTGATTAAATCTCTTTTTGAGTTTGATTTTTCAAAATAAAGTTTTGATTCTTCATATTTTTGCAATGCGTCTTCGTATTTTTCCTGTCTAAACAATACAAGTCCCATATTTCCCACCAAAAAACCCAATGAATGATTGCGTTTGAGATGATTTTTTTCAAAATTATAGGCTTCTTCGTAATATTTGTATGCAACATTGTACTCTTTTTTATTAAAATAAACATTGCCCAATTCGCTATTTGTGGCAGGGTCTATGATATTTTTTTTGTCGTGAAATTGTTTTTGTTTTTCCAAATAAAAAAGTGCTTTATCAAATACTTTTTGGCTGGTGTATGTGCGAGCAATCCATTCATAAATATTGAGTTCCACCAAAAAATCAATTTCTACTTTTGAACTTAATTCTAATACATTTAAAAAATATTTTAAGGCAATATTTTTATAACCAATCCAATAATTAGTTTTTCCTAATTGCATAAAAATACGCAAAAGCATTTTTTTGTCTTTTGGTTGTTCTTTCAAAATTTCCTCAAAATATCCTAAAGCCTCATAATTATAGCCCTGTAAAGCAATTGAAGTGCTGTAAGTAAATTTTGCCAAAATTACCAATTCTTTGTATTTTTTTTGGTCTAATAATTTACTTTTTTCCCAAGCAATTTTTGCGTATTGATTGCTTTTGAGGTTGTCTTTGTGATTGTATGCCTCTGAAAGTTTGATAAAATGCGTTACTTGTGTATCAATATTTTTTTGTTCAATATTTATATGTTGGAGGCTGTCTATGTTGATATTTGAATTTTGGGCAAATATTTTTTTTTCCAAAAACAAAAAGAATGTAAGTAATATAAATCCAATTTTAGAAAAAAAATGTAAATAATCATTCATAAATGATAAATAGAAATTAAGTTTTTATAAAAAGCAATTATAAAAATTAAATATAAAGAAATCCATATAAAAGCACCGCTACAAAATTAAAGAAAAAAAAATATCTATTAAAATAAATTCTAAAAGGTTTTTTTTATAAAAAAATTTGCATAACTTTTGAATAACATAAATTATAGACTAATTTTAGGCACATTTTTTATTTTAATAAAAAAAATCTTATTGATAATTAAAATTCCCCCTTTGGGGGTTAGGGGGCAAATTCATGCAAAAAAAAAATAAACGTTGGCTTTCATTTTCTCCATTTCATTATATTACCTCAGGTTTTGTTGTCTCAATTCTTGGGATAATGATAGTGGGTATTTTTTCGTATTGGCAAATCCAACAAATAATGTATGATAACACTATGTCATACCAAGCACTTAGAAGCTCACAAACACAATTACAAAAACTTAGAAATCAATTAGGCTCTACGGTTTTTTTGTTACAAAATAGATTTATAGAGGAAAATGTTGCGGTAAGTGATGAAAGTCGCAAAAAAATTTGGAAGATAGAAATAAAAGGTTCTTTGGATACACTCAAAAAACTACAAAAATATTGGGTTAATTCTGATTTGAGAATGAAATACGAAGGTTTCCAAATTCAAGTCCGAAAATTTGAACTTAATCAAGAAGAAACTGCTGATATTCTTAGACAAAGCCAAATGCCTGAAGATGACCAAGATGTTACTATCAAGGCACTTTTGAAAGAAAATACCTCCAAAGAAATCTTTAAAAATAAAATTTTAGAGAATATTCCCACAATAAATGGATTGTTGGATAATTTACAAGACCTTTTGAGGCAAGAATTTCAAGAAAAAAATCTCCAAAGCCAATTTAATATTCAACGTTTTTGGACAATAGAAATCCTGCTTTTTCTGTTGTTGATGGCATTGGTTATATTTATGGGCATACGCATAGGGCAAATTCAACGAAAAAATATTTTGCAAATAGAGCAATATACAAGGGCTTTTGCACAAGGAAATTTACCTGAAAAAATTGAATACCAACAATCTGAAACGCAAGAAATCTTAAAAAACTTGGAATCTCTTGCTTATGGATTAAGCCAAATAAAAAACTTTGCGTCCAAAGTATCAGAAGGAAGTTTTGCAGAAAATGAAATTATTTTTGAAGGCGAAGGCGAACTTGGCAATGCACTTGCCCAAATGCACGAAGGTCTTAAAAATGTAGCATTAAGGGATAGACAACGTAACTGGATAAATGAAGGTTTGGCATTATTTGGTAATATTTTGCGTGAATATAGCAACGCAGAATCACTTTATAATCAAGTAGTAGTTAATCTTGTGAAATATATCAACGCCACACAAGGGGCAATTTTTACGCTAAATGACCGACAAAATCCTCCTACATTAGACCTTAAATCTTTGTATGCGTTTGATAGACACCGTTTTTTGGAAAAAAGTATCAAACCAGGTCAAGGACTTATAGGACAAGCGTGGCTTGAAAAAGATATTATTTTGATGGAACATTCTACAGAGAATTTTATGCAAATAACCTCTGGTTTGGGTGGTGCATCTCCCAAAAATGTATTGATTGTTCCTATGATTAGTACAGAATTACAGGTGTTAGGTATGTTTGAGCTTGCGAGTTTTCAACCTTTTTTGGAGTATCAAATTGACTTTGTAAAACGTATTGGTTCTATGATGGTGGCTGCGGTGTCAGCATTGAAAAATACCGAAAAAACCAAGCAACTTCTTGATGAAGCCCAAAGAAATACGCTAAGAATGAACGTACAAGAGCAAGAAATGCGTCAAAATCTTTCGCAACTTGCTAATGTAAAAGAGGATATTATAAAAACACAAGCACAATACAATGCACTTTACAATGGTGTGGGGCAAATAATGGGTTATGCGGAATTTGAATTGCAGGATACAATTATTTTTGCTAATAATGTATTTCTTGATGCCATAAGGTATAATTTGAGTGAAATAAAAGGAAAATCTGCCAAATATTTATATAATCCAAAATCATTAAAACCTGTTGATTATCAAAAATTTTGGCAAGCATTGCGTGAAGGACACGCCCAAAACCAAGAATTACGCCTCCAAAGCAAAGACGGACAAGAAATCTGGATAACCGCAACGTTTTTTCCTGCTCGCAATCACAAAAACGAAATTGAAAAAATTATTTTAATTGGCAATGAAATTACGCATTTTAGACACGCTGAATATCAAACTGCTAACCGCATAAATGCGTTTAATCAATCATATTCTATTGTGGAATATAATATGATTGGCAATTTGATTGATGCCAATGAAAAATTTGTACGTTTAATTGGTTATTCGCTTAATGAACTTAAAGACAAACCACACGATTGGCTTGCACCTGCCCAAACACATTCCTCGCTTACACAAGATGAATGGGAACGTATGGAACAAGGCAATACCATCAATGGAAAATTTGAATTATTTGCTAAAAATGGGCAACTTCTGAAATTTTCAGGTATCTTTGTGCCTGTCATTAGTGGCAATGGACGTGCAAAAAGTGTATTAGGGATTTTGCAAAACCTTTAAATAATTATAAATGATAAATTATAAATGATAAATGAAACAGCCAAAATGTAAGTTTAAGGCTTAAAAGGTATTTATACTAAAACAAAAGTGGTTTTTCAAAAAAAATCCTTGTTAAAAACTTTTGGAGGGTTTCAAACCCTCCAAAAGTTGAAATCACAGAAAAACCAATTTAAGAATGGTATATATTTAGTGGTTTCATTTATCATTCATCATTGAATTTGGCTGTTTCATTTAACATTTATCATTTAACATTCATCATTGAATTTGGCTGTTTCATTTATCATTCATCATTTATCATTCATCATTGAATTTGGCTGTTCCATTCATAATTTATAATTTATAATTCATAATTTTTTTAATGTTTCGTACAATTTTTCTTGGTGGTTTTTTGGGAGCATTATTGTTTATTGTGTATTTTTATACGATATTTTTAATTTTCAAAAATCCATTTTTAGCTGACCCAAAGTCAGTAGATTTTTTTATTTATGTGGTAAGTATTGCAGGAGGAATTTATTATTTCCGCAATTATGCAAACCAAAAATATATGGCTTATTGGGAAGGATTTTGTGTAGGATTTGCCCAAACGGTGTTAATGGCAACTTTGTGTAGTTTGTTTATTTATGTATTTTTACAAATAGAAAAAGAGCCTTTACAGCTTTATATTGCAGATATGCTCAAAACATTTACTGAAAATAAAGCAGGAATTATTAAAAATATGGGCGAAAAATTTTATAATGACACTTATATTACACTCCAAAAAACACCCCCTGAACAAATGGCTTGGTTTGAATTTCGAACAAAATTATTGTTGGGTTTTTTTGTTACATTTATCACAAGTTTGGTGTTAAGAAGGAAAAAAATGGTGATGCAAGCATCAGGAAAAATAGTGGAAGCTGAAAAAAGTAACAAGGGGAAAGGGATAAGGGGAAAGGAATAAATACAAAAAAACTAAATACTCAAGACATAAGGAATAAGTGAAAAATAAAATGGATAGTTTGGAACACGGATTTTACGGATTAACACAGATTTTCACGGATTTCTTTTTTTATTTTTATGTATAGCACAGGCATTTATGCCTGTGAATCATCAAACATACCCACATTAAAATTTATACATTCCTAAGTTATTTTAATCACTTTTGCTTATAAATATATCAAATAAAAAACCTCACAAATTTTTGGAATTTGTGAGGCTTTTTTTTATTTTATTTTCTTTGACTTATTTCTTAAATTCCAATTTTACAGAAGGCACATCAGCCAAATCAAAACCTAATGCACGCATAATTTCAGGCGTAACTTCCATAGAAATACTTGGCGTAAGGGTATTTGTGATAACACCTGAAACTGATGCAGTTACAACGGTACCTGTTTTTGGGTTGGTAATATCCACGCTTGCAAAATTCTTTTTGTCATCACGCACAAATACCGAAAAACGTTCTTCTCCACGCACTTCTTGGTTGTATTGTATAAGACCTTGCAGCGTTACAACTTCCACGCCATCATTATTTTCATTGTCTTTGTTGGTTTCATTGTCTTTACTTTTTTCGCCTATTACACTTGTAACATCTTTTTCTTTTTCGTTGGTAATAGTGCTTTCGTTGAGTTGGTGCAATGGGTCAGCGTCAGGATTAGGTGTTTCAACTTTTAGGTTTCCATCACCAAGTTTGCCATTTGTGGTATTGTTGTTGGTTGCTGTGTTGTTGTTATTTTCATTTTTTTCTTTTTTCTTTTTCTCTAATTGCTGTATAATAGGATTATTTTTTACCTTTTCTTCTTGTGTTTGTGTGACTGGTTTTTGTTTTCTTTCTGAGGCAATGTTTTGTATTTGCTCATCAGAAAGATAAATATTCAATACATCACCTTCATTGATAGTTGGCGAACCAAGATTGTTCCATTGTTTTATATCAGCAACAGTTGTAAAATACATTTTAGAAATTTTATACAAAGTTTCGCTTGGTGCTACGGTGTGTTTTTTGAGTTTAAGCCCTTGTATATTTGTGTCATTTGATGTATTTTTTTCTTCTTCTTTTTTAGGGTTTAGATTTTCAGTTTTTTGTTCTGCACTTTGTTCATTACTTTTTTCTTTTTTGGTATTACTTTCCAAAAATTCTTTGGTTGGTTTTGTGCCTGTTGGTTCAAAAATAACAAGTTCTTGACCTTCTTTTACATCAAATTCGTAGTTTTCATTTTTTGGTTTTAATTTATTCCAAATACGAATTTGAGCGGTATTTACGCTATACATTTGAGCAATTTGTTTGGGTGTTTCGCCTTGTTTTACAATGTGTGTTTTCTCAATAGGCAAATAAAGTTTTAGACTATCTCCCACTGAAAGATTGTCATCATTTATTTTTTTATTGTTCCAAAACTTGATTTCGGTGCTACTGATATTGTATTGCTCACGAATTTTGGAGAAATTATCACCAGATTCTATGTGGTGATATTTAATTTTTGCATTTGGCTTTGGTTTGTTTTGGACAGTTTCTTTTTTATCAATATTTTTATCAGCGTAATTTTTTTTGTCCAATTTTTTCAAACCTGCGGTAGGCTTATAGATTTCAATTTGTTGTTTTGGAACAGCATTATCATCTTCCAAAAGACCATTCCAAGCCAGGATTTGTTTCTCAGTTATGTTGTATTTTTTGGCAATAGTTTTCCAAGTATCACCTTGTTTTACAATATAATTTTCTACAATAGGAAGATAAACATTAAGTTTTTGACCTTCTTTTACCAAATCACTATTTTCAGGAATACCGTTCCAATTTTTGAGTTCTTTTACAGTAACGTGATGTTTTTCTGCAATCATTGTAAGATTTTCTTTTGATTTTACAATGTAAGGCGTTGGTTCTGTTTGGGCTTCAATGTCATATTTTTGTGTGATTTGCAATGTAATTTTTTTGGAAGGAATTACAATTTTATCACCTGTTTTTATTTTATAATTTATATCAAGGTTTGATGCTTTTAGGATTTCCTCTTGTGTGGTATTATTAGCACGAGCAATGGAGGCAAGTGTTTCTTTTTCGGTAACAACGTGTGCCAAATTTTCAATGGTTTCAATCTTTAATGTGTCAATTTTTGGCTCGTGTTTTTGTTCTATTTCGTGGTTATCATTATTTTTAGTTTCTTCGCCACGAGTTTTACCTTGATTATTGGTAGTATTTGTAATGAGATTTTTTTGGTTTTTACCTTTATCATTTTTAGCAACTTGTAAGGTATTTATGCCTCTATTTTCAAGGTTTTTCTTTGTATTTTTTTTGGAATTTATACGTACTACAAGCTCCTGACCAGGTGTGATTTTGTCAGCACCAGCTTTCATATTATTCAAAATACGTAAATTTGCAGCAGTTGTATTGTATTTTTTGGCAATGGTATAAATATTCTCATTTTTTTGAGCCTTATATTTTTCTACTGTTTCAGCATTTTCAGTTTTTTGCTCACCACGTAATAGTCCATTTTGTGATGTTCCATTTTCTTCTTCTTTTGTTTCATTTTTGGCAATTTCTTCATTTTTTAATTCTTGTGGGATAAAGATGGTTTGACCATATTTTAATTTATCCAAATCTATTTTTGGGTTAGCTTTCGCAAGTTCTTTTAGCGAAATTTTATAGTCCTCACTAAGTTCAGTAGCGGTTTCACCAGCTTGCATTTTGTATGTAAGGTATGTTTTACCCTCACGTATTTCGGTGTGAATAACTTGGGCTTGCAATGAATAACAAAATCCCATACCAGCCAATGTTAATGGAACAATTGCCCAAAATTTTGAAGTTTTTTTGGATTTTTTCTCATTATTTTTCATAGAAATTTTTTTGTAATGCTAAAAAGTGGTTTGTTTTGTGTGTAGTAATTTGGTGTCAATTACTAATTTGTAATACCTCAAAAGGTAAATTTTATTGCAAAATTACGTTTTTTTTGTAGTTATTTTCTATTAAACAAGAAAAATTCGTACCAATTTTTTTGATATAAAAATAAGTTAAAAATGTTAAAAATGCAAATTTAATTTTAGTTTTTTAGCATAATTTCCCTGATTGTTTTATATTTTGAGAATTGCGGAAATCTCAAAATATATTGTCAGACAGAGAATATTTTTTGAGATTTTTATTGATAAAAAAATGATTTTTTAGTGGATAAAAACCTCAGACTTCCATAAGCTATGTTGCAGACTTTTTTTTAGGTATAAAAATCCATTTTTTAGTAATTTTTTATAAAGAAAAAAAACTTAAAATTGTTAAAAAATACTTTTTAATATTTAGATTATTTTCTGAAAAACAAAAAAGATTTACCAAAGTAAAAATATCTTTGGTAAATCTTTTTTTGTCAATTTATTGCTTTTATGGTTGTAGTAAAAACTTTCCAATTATTTTAACCGCTTGGGTTTGGTTTTTCAATTCTTTGATTGACACATAAAAATACAAATAAATCTGTGGTAAAAAACGCAAACAAAAAATTTCCAATCTAAGAATTAACAGTTTATAAGATGTATTTGTTCGCAACGACACACTAAGACAAAATTATAATAAAAAAATGAATTTTCCAAATATTTTTTGGGAAAAATAAGATTTTTTTCTGTTTGCCATATATAATTTTCTGTTTGAATATAAAAAAAATCACAATTTTTTTTATAAATGCAAAATTTACCAATCAGCTTTGTATCTAAAAAAATCGTTTGGTAGTGTGTGTTTAGTTGTTTGGTTATTTTTGTGGAAAAGAAAAAAATTATACCTTTTTTATAATTTATTTTTATAATAATGTACTTTTCGTTTTTCGTAAGCTCCAACATAAGAACTTTCTAAACATAATAAAGAATTTTTATCGTAACTATTTAGCCCGTCCAAAAGAACTTATTTTTTTTTATAAAAAAAAGTTTATAAATTTGTTTTATGGAATTAAGCGCAGACATATTGGTATTGCAGGAACTAGTAATAAAATTATTAGAAA
>JAAFIN010000144.1 GCA_013297825.1 Cytophagales bacterium | reverse complement strand
ATCAATTTGTATGACCTTCGTATCAAAATGATAACTGAACAACCACTTCGCATTGGCTCACTCCAAGAACCTACTACTGCAGGTAATTGGGAATAATTTTTGATAAAAAATGAAAGGTTAAATAAAAAATACCAAAAAAAACGTTATGCCATCAAAACATAACGTTTTTTTTTTAATACAAAAAACACTTCATTTATTTTTTTATACTTTAAATTCTTTGGAGGTTAGAGGACTTCTTTTAAGTCTTAAAACCTTAAACTTTAAACTTTAAACTTTAAACCTTGAACTTTGAAACCTTTTTTTAATCTTTTGTTGGTATTTGTAGGAATTATTTTAATCAATATTTTCTCCCAATTTTATTTTTTTAGAATTGATTTAACAGAAGAAAAACGATATACTATTCAACCTGTTACCAAAAAAATCCTTCAAGAATTAGATAATGAAATCCTCATAAAAGTATATTTGGAAGGCGATTTACCGCCAATGTTCCAAAGATTACAAAAAAATATTAGGGAAACTTTGGACGAATTTAAAACGTATGGAGGGGTTAATGTTCAATATCGTTTTATCAATCCGCTTACTGTTCATTCTAATAAAGACAAACAAAATGCTTTCTTGCGTGAAATTGCTCAAAAAGGCATTATTCCCACCAATTTACCCCAAAAAATAGGTGATAAAATGGTGGATAAATTGGTGTATCCTTCTGCAATGTTGGTATATAAAAACCTTGAATTGCCTGTAATGCTTTTCAAAACTATTGACCAAAGCCTTCAAGGTGCGCCATCATCAGAACAAATTTTAAATCAATCTGTTGAAAATGTAGAATATAATTTGATTTCTGCCATTCGCCAAATTACCCAAAAAAAACGCTCAAAAATTGGTTTTTTGGAAGGACACGGAGAACTTGATGCCAAAGAAAGAAATGATTTGGTAAATACTTTGCAATTATATTATGACATTTATAATGTTAATTTACCTCAAAGTGAAGTATTGGAAGGACTTGACGCAATCGTTATTGCAAAACCTGACAGTACTTTTTCAGATAAAAATAAATACAAAATAGACCAATTTATTATGCGTGGAGGAAAAGCAGTTTTTTTGCTTGATGGTGCAGGTGTGTATATGGATAGTGTGGTACGCAGTAAAGGCTCTTTTTCATTTCCTTATAATCATAATTTAACAGATTTATTGTTTAAATATGGTGTTCGTATCAATTCTGTACTTATTCGTGATGAAGCAGTCTGTACGCCTATTCCGCTTGTAGTGGGCAATATGGGCGACAAAACACAAATAAAAGCTATTCCTTGGAAATATTATCCTTTGTTAAATACTTTTGGGAAACACCCAATCGTCAAAAATCTTAGCCCTGTGCAAGCTCGTTTTGTGAATACATTGGACACCATAAAAGCAAAAAATATCAATAAAATTCCTTTGCTTTTTACCTCCAAATATTCACGTCAAATGGGAACACCTGTATTTGTAACTTTCAACGAAGCAAAAGAAGATGGTGATTTTAGAAAACTTCCACAACAAAGTTATGCAGTTTCGTATTTGTTGGAAGGTAAATTTTCTTCAATGTACGCAGGTAGAAGCCAAAGCTCAAACGACAAGGAATATGTAGGTGAAAATAAACAACCAAATAAAATTTTGGTATGTGCTGACGGTGATATTGCACGCAACGAGATGATAAAAGGGCGTATTTTTCCGTTGGGTTTTGACCCAATGTTTAAAAAACAATATGGCAACAAGGATTTTTTGCTTAATGCCATTGATTATTTGCTTGATGATAAAGGCGTAATGACCACCAAAAACAAAGAAATCACTTTGCGACCTTTGGACAAACTCAAAACGCAAGATGAAAGACTTTATTGGCAAGTATTGAATGTTGGTTTGCCTCTTGTGTTGTTATTGTGTTTTGGTGTTGGTTTTTATTTTTGGCGAAAAAATGCGTTTGGAAAGTAAAAGTTTAAAGTTTAAACAAAAAAGACTTACTAAGTTTTAAAACTTAGCAAGTCTTTTTTATTTTTTAGAAAAATTATCAGAAAATCATATTTGTTTTGTGTTGATGCTTACTTTTTCTTTTTCAATATGTAGTTACTATTTTTTCCAGATTTTTGCATCATTTTAATTTGGCTTTGTGATTTTTGCTTAATAGTTTCTACTTCATTATAGTAATCTTGATTGATTTTGTATTGTTTCATCAATGCAGAATCTGGTTTGATAGTAGTAAAAGCCTTATCCATAAAAATTGTATTTTCTTTCAATAAAATTTTAGCTTTTTCATACTCTTTTTCATCTACTTTTGTAGTTGCTGTTTCAAAACGTTCATTTGCCAAAAATAAAATTTTATATTTGGTTATTTCTTCATTTATGTTTTTTGCAATCACATTTTTATCATCTGTTGGCATTAAAGTTAGCTGTTTTGTTAATTGTTTTTCAGCGTGGTTTGCGTTTGCATCTTGATAAGTGAAATTTATCATAAAATCAAGGTTTTTATCTATGGGTTTTTGAAGTTTTAATTTTAATAAAACAACTTTTTCTTCTTCAGCAAAAAGGTCATTAAAATCTATGACAATTTCATTTTTGGAAACTGTATGTTCGTATCCATAAGATTTTAGCACTTGGATATAATCCGCAGGAAATTGGATTTTTAATTTGGCTTTTTGAGCTACTACTGAAAGTAATCCTTGCATTTCTTTTCGGAAAATTTCAGGTATTTTTTGCGATTTATCTATAAAATAATAATTTCCGTGTCCATATTCTGCCAAATTAGTCATAAGATTTTCGTTAAAATCTTCCCCCAAACCAAATGTAGAAATGGCTATTTTTTCATTTTTATAATAATTAGCAGCAATTTCTTGTAAAACTGTATTGCTTGTTTCACCTTGATTTGCCAATCCATCTGACAACAGTAAAATTCTATTGATGGCTTGTGGCTTAAAAGTAGAACGTACTTGTTCATAGCCTTTTTCCATACCACCACTTAGATATGTACTTCCTTCAGGTCTTAATTTACGCACTAAATTTTTAAGAAATGTTTTATCATTGACTTTTTGTGAAGTTTGTAAAACTTTAACCTCAGTTTCATAAGCAACCACAGACAAATAATCATTGGAAGTAAGGTTATCAATCGCCATTTCTGCTGCTTTGATAGCAAAATCCAATTTATTTTCCTGCCTCATAGAACCACTTTGGTCTATCACCAGCGATATATTTAAGGGCGAGCGTGTGGTTTCGCCTTTCATTTTGCCTGTTTTTATTTTTATTGCCAAAAAAAGTTCTTCATTGGAACTTCCTTTGAGTAAATAAGGACTTTCAAAACCAGCTTCCAACGTTATATCACCATTAGAAGATTTGTCAGGCATTACTTGTGCAAGATTAGGGCTATTTGTCATTTGTTTCTTTCCTTCTTGTGAAGATTCTTGGCAAGCAAATAATGCCATTATTATAAGATTAAAAACAAATATTTTGCGAATTAGACTTTGATTGAGAAAATTAAGTTTTTTTTTCATACTTTGGATTTTTTTGAAGGTAATTTACTATTTTATGCACATTTTATATACTAATTTTTGTATAAAATTTGTACAAAAAAAAACGAAAAAAGAGTTTTTTTGTTGTAAAAAATTAACTAAAAATTTAATTATATAAAATAAAAAAATATTCATCAAGTGAGGAACGAGAATTAAATAACTTAACCTTTTTTAATCCTGCTGCGTACATTTATTTGGAGCTTCCAAAAAACCTTCAAAATTTAACACAGGTAAACATCATAAATACCAAACTTTTAGGTTTTCTTTATAATTTGTTATAACCTCTCTATAATCTTCAAAAGCATCTTCAATATTTGGATAGTGTTTAGTTGTAATCAAAATACATTTTCCGCCATTGTTCAAAAAATCATTTAAAAAATGAAACACAACCATATTCAAACCAAGACCAAAACCACCTGTTTTTATAAAAACCTTTTTATGATTTTGGCTTATTACAATAAAATTAAGAATGGTTTGTATTCTATAATCCAGCTCAAAAAACTTCTCATTTCTATCAAATTTTATACTCCATTTTTGCATAATATTTTCAATTTCAGAAATTAAAGTTTCAGAAATTCCATTTTTTTGTAAAAAATCTATTGCTTTTTTATTTCTTTGAAAAATTTTTCTTTGCAACCAATTATATTTTGGTTTGGATACATTAACCCAATTTGTATTTTTAAAACAAAGAATTATTTGTTTGTGAGCATTTTCAACATTAAGACCGCCAAATGCTTCTATAATATTTAAAGGGAATTCTAAATCAATATCATTTAAATAATGTCCTAATTCATTTTTAGATATAACTTGATAGTTTTTAGCCATAAAATTCACATTAAAAAAAACAGAAACATCATTTTTGATATTTCTGTTTTTTATTTTTTAGAAAAATTTTCAAAAAAAATTATTTTTTATTTATCATTTCAGCCAAAAGTTCTAAGGCTTCATTAAGATAAATATCTCTATAATCTTGCGAATTAAGTAGTTTTTCGCTGATGTCAATGTCGTCTTCTTGATTTTCGGTTTTCTTTTCTTCTTTGGTTTGGGCTTTTGATTCTTGTTTTTTGAGTTCTTGTTTTTTCTCCAAATCTTCTAATTCTTTGCGTCTTTTGTTTTCTTGCAAAGATATTTTTGTGCGTTTTCTCATTTTGCGTGCATCTTCAATATCAGCAACTGCTTTTTTGAGTTTTTCGTCATTTTTGAGTTCTTTGTCAAAAGATTTTTTGAGATTATCAATCGTTTTAGAATTTACGTGGTCAGTAGTCGCAAATTTTGCAGAACGAATTTCGTCCCAAGGCAATGCACTTCTTTCTACGCTTTCGCTTACTTCAGTGCGGTCATACACCATTGGAAAACTTACATCTGGCATTACACCTCTATTTTGGGTGGAACTTCCTGTAATGCGATAAAATTTAGACAAAGTAAGGTTAATTTGACCTTGATTTGGGTCATCACTACGCATATAATTTGCCAAATCTATTGGACTTTGAACAGTTCCTTTGCCAAAAGTTTGTTCGCCTAATATTACACCACGTTTGTAATCCTGGATTGCTCCTGCAAATATTTCAGATGCAGACGCACTAAAATTATTCACAAGTACCGCAAGCTCGCCATTATACGCTATGTCATCATTTTTGTCAGGTTGAACTTCTATAGAGCCATCAGCATCTTTTACTTGTACTACTGCACCATTTTTAATAAAAAGACCAGTTAAATCAATAGCTTCTTTGAGCGAACCACCGCCATTATTACGCAAATCCATCATTAACCCATCTATTCCTTCTTTTTGAAGTTCTTTTATCAATTTTTTTACATCACCGCTTGTGCTTTTGTAATCAGGATTTCCGCTTTGGTATTCTTTAAAATCAATATAAAATGATGGAACTTCAATAATGCCAAGTTTGTAATCTTTGCCATTTTTTTTGATTTTCACAATTTTTTTAGTGGCTGATTCATCTTCAATTTTGATTTTATCCCTTGTGATTTTGATAACTTTTTGAGGCGTGCCTACTGCTGAATTGGCAGGAATTACCCTAAGTTTTACAATCGTATTTCTTTGTCCTCTAATAAGCCCTATCACATCATCAATTCTCCAACCAACCACATCTTCAAAATCTCCATTTTCGCCTTGTGCAACTGCCACGATTTTATCACCTTTTTTGAGTTCTTTTCCTTTGAAAGCGGGACCGCCAGGCATTACCTCATTGATGACGGTGTAATCGTCCTGTGTTGTAAGTCTTGCACCTATGCCATCAAAAGATTTTTTCATATTCATTTGAAAATTTTGGGCATTGATAGGCGAAAAATAATTGGTATGTGGGTCATAGCTTTCAGTATAAGCATTTATTATCATTTGAAACACATCTTCGCTATTGATTTGTGAAATACTTTTTTTAAATCTTTCGTAGCGTTGTTTTAATGTTTTTTTGATGTCATCATTTGATTTTTTGCCAATTTTTAAGCTAAGAATTTCGTTTTTAAGGCGTTTTTCCCAAATTTTATCCAATTCTTTTTTATCTTTTGCCCAAGAAGATTTTTCTCGGTCGGTTTCCATTTCATCATCTTTTGTAAAATCGTAGGCTTTGTCCAAATCTCTATCAAGGTCTTTGAGGTTTTGGTTAATGCGAGCAAGGGCATTTTGTTTGTAAGCGTTATAAATTTGGAAAGCAGGTTCTACACTTCCTTGTTGGAGAAGTTGGGCAAAATCTTTTTTGTATTTTTCAAAAGTTTTGATGTCATTTTCCAAAAAATAAGCTCTTTGGTTGTCCAATGTTTTGATGTAAGCCTCAAACATATCCACCGAAATTTTTTGGTTAATTTCGGTGTGTGAATAATGGTTTTTCATCAAATTGGTTAGAATTTGGGCTTTTTTTGGGTGATTTTCTTTTGGTTTTACAAAAGACGTATCAGAAAGCGTAAAAGCATATTGAAATGGCTCTACTTTCACGTGTTTTGGTGAAGCAGACATTTGTGAATATCCCCAAAAAACAGCTAATAATATCGGAATGGGTGTAAAATACATAATATTTTTCATATATTTTTTAAGATTTTCTTACAAAAAAATCCTTTTTGTATCAAATATTTTTTTTTAGTTTTAATTAAAAACGTAATAATCTACATTAAAGTTTTAGTTGTTCAAAAATAAGACTTTTAAAAACCTAAAAACTTACAATTTTTAACCAAAATTAACTAAAAAATAGCAAATTAAAAAATTTATGTGAAAAAGGTGTCAGGAAAAAGGTATCAGGAATACAGGAATGACAGGTTATCAAGAGATATACACTGACCCCTCGTATTTTGGGCAAATTGTTATCAATACCAATGTGCATATTGGCAATTATGGTACTTTGGCACAAGAAAATGAATCAAATAATGTCCAAATAAAAGGAATGATTTGTCAAGCATTTTCTGAGGTTTTTTCAAGGGGAAATGATGCCATTTCTTTACAAAAATATTTGGAAAATGCCAATATTACCGCCATTACTGATATTGATACAAGGGCTTTGGTGCAACATATTCGCAAAAATGGTGCAATGAATGCAGTTATTTCAAGCGAAATTCACGAGATTGATTTTCTAAAAAATCATTTGGAAAATACGCCAAATATGGCTGGTTTAGAGCTTGCTTCTCACGTAAGCACACAAGAGCCTTATTATTGGGGAAATTCAGAAAGCAAATACAAAGTTGCGGTTTTGGATTTTGGCATTAAGAAAAACATTTTAAGAAATTTTGAAAAAAACAATCTTTTTTGTAAAGTTTTTCCTGCTAAAACCACTTTTCAAGAAATGGAACTTTGGCAACCTAATGCTTATTTTTTGTCAAATGGGCCTGGCGACCCTGCTCCTATGCAATATGCGATTGACACCGCAAAAGCCATTCTAAATGCTAATAAACCACTTTTTGGCATTTGTCTTGGACAACAATTATTAGCACTTGCGGTGGGACTTTCTACTTACAAACTTCATCACGGTCATAGAGGACTTAATCACCCTGTTAAAAATTTGGAAACAGGAAAATGTGAAATGACTTCCCAAAATCACGGTTTTGGCGTAAGTGAATTTGATGTTGCAAAAAGCAAACACGTCAAAACTACACACATCAATCTCAATGACAATTCAATAGAAGGTTTGCGTGTTATGGATAAACCTGCTTTTTCGGTGCAATATCACCCTGAAGCCTCACCAGGAACACACGACTCGGAGTATTTATTTAAAAAATTTGTAGAAATGATGAATTAGGAATTAGGAATTAGGAATTAGGAATTAGGAATTAGGAATTAGGAATTTATACAAAATATTTTTTAATTATCAAAATTTTATTTTAATTTTTAAAAATATTTTTCATTTTATTTTTTAATTGTATTTCATTCTTAATTCTTAATTCCTAATTCTTAATTAATAATTATCTTTGGTATTTTTGAAAAAGGCTTTGTATTTTCATTTGCAAAACACCTACAATAGCCTCTTTAAAAATGCCTGCGGTCATTTTGGAACTGCCTTTTGCCCTATCTGTAAAAATAATAGGAACTTCTTTGATATGAAAACCATACAACCACGCCAAAAATTTCATTTCTATTTGGAAAGCATATCCCACAAAACGAATATTGCGAAGTGGAATAGTTTTTAAAACTTCTTTTTTATAACACTTAAATCCTGCTGTAGTATCCATTACCTTCATTCCTGTTACAAAACGCACATAATAACTCGCAAAATATGACATCAAAACCCTGCTCATAGGCCAATTAACCACATTTACGCCTTTTATATAACGTGAGCCTATGGCTACATCTGCATTTTCTTCTGCACAAGCTCGCCAAAGTGCGATAAGGTCATTGGGATTGTGCGAAAAGTCTGCGTCCATCTCAAAAATATAATCATAATCACGTTCCAAAGCCCATTCAAAACCCAAAATATACGCAGTTCCTAAGCCTAATTTCCCTGACCTTTCTACCAAAAAAAGTCTATTTTCATATTTTTTTTGTAATTCTTTTACCACTTGTGCAGTGCCATCAGGCGAACCATCATCAATAATCAACAAATTAAATCCTTTGCCATTGGGCAACACAAGCGAAAATACTGCTTGAATCATCTCAGCAATATTTTCTAATTCGTTGTAAGTTGGAATGATGACGAGGGAGGACATTTTTTTTTAATGTTGAATGATAAATGTTGAATGATAAATGTTGAATGATAAATGAAACAGCCAACAGCCTTTAGCCTTTGTTTTTGGCTGTTTTACTGACTCCTGATTACTGATTACTGACTTACTTTTTTGCACTTTCCACAAGTTTTTGCACAAGATTTTTCACCATTTTGCCATTCTTTTTTGTATTTATTAAAAAGAAATAAAATAGATAAGATTAAAAAAATTGCAACTAAAATTTCTTGGAGCATATTTTATATTTAGGTGAAAGTAGTAAGGGGAAAGGTACAAGTACAAAAGGCAAATATTGTTTTGAGTGTTTTTTCTATGAAAAATTCTAAAAAGCCAAAATTAGCTAAAAATCTTCTTTTTTGAAAATGATTTTTGTTAAAAAACCTTTATTTCAACTCTTTATAATTCCACAACCAATGACAAACCCAAGTACGATAAGGCGACCATTTTTCAGAAATTTCTAAGATTTTCTTTTGAAAAAATTTTTGATACAAAAGTTTTCTTTTTTTCTCTAAAATATCTTCTGAAATCTCTGCATTATTTGACTTATTATTTGAAATAGATTTTTCAAAAAAATCAAAATGTTCCTTAAAAATATCTTCATTCAAAATGGGATAAATGCGTTTCATTGTCCAATGAAGGGCAATATCAGCAGGAGCAAATACATCTTCACGCCCCAAATCAAACATCAAAAGCATCTGAACTGTCCATTCGCCTATGCCTTTTATTTGTGTAAGATATTCAATAATTTCTTTGTCAGAAAGCGTATCAAAATACGCATTATCCAAACGATTTTGAGTAGCAAATTCTGCAATGCTATACAAATATTTTATTTTTTGGCGTGAAACACTTGCATTTTTTAATGTAAGTTCGTCAGTTCCCAATAATTATTTTGGCGTAGGAATTTTATCCTCAAAACAAGCCAAAAATTTCTTATAAAGTGATTTTCCTGCGTGTATAGAAACTTGTTGGTAATTGATTGTTTCTAAAAGTGCCTCATAAATGGGTCTTGGTTGCCAAAAAATTTCAATATTAAGATGTAATATTTGTGCAAGTGTGGGGTCTTTGTCCAATAAATATTGTTTGATAACAATTAAATCAGGTTTGGATTTTTCGGTCATTTGTGAATAAGGGGAAGTATTTTATGATTTTTTGTAGGGGCAACCCTTGCGGTTGCCCAATCATAGCCAAATTTAAACAAAAAAACGAATATTTAAGGGCTATTAAACAATAGAAAAAGAGGAAAAAAATTAAGATACAAACACAAAAATACAAAACATAACATTAAAAAAAATCAAATTAAAAAAGTCCATAAAAATTGATTTTTTATTTTATTTTTGTGAATAATATTAACAAAAAATACGTATGAACATAAAAATCGTTAATCATTCTAATAATCCACTTCCAAAATATGCTACCACAGGTGCGTCAGGTATGGATTTAACCGCTAATTTAACTGAAAATATGATTATCAAAGCTGGCGAATGGGGTTTAGTTCCAACAGGCATACATATACAAGTTCCAGAAGGTTATGAGGCACAAGTACGTGCAAGAAGTGGGCTTGCACTCAAATATGGAATTGGATTATTAAATGGTATTGGAACGATAGACAGTGATTATGTAGGCGAAATTAAGGTAATTTTAATCAATCATTCCAAAGAAAATTTTGAAGTAAAAAACGGTGATAGAATTGCTCAACTTGTTATTGCAAAATACGAAAGTGTTTCTTGGGAAAGTGTAAGCGAGCTTGTGCCAACACAAAGAGGTGATGGGGGATTTGGAAGCACAGGAAAATAATGATAAATGAAACAGCCAAAGTCTGAATCAGGATTTTCAGGATTTAAAGATTTTTTGGATAATTCAGGATTAAATCAGAATTTTATTTTGGGTATTTTAATCTTTTTGAACCTCAAACATTAAACTTTTTAAACCTTAAACTTTGAACCTTTTAAACTTTTTTGTATGTTCAAAAATCTACTTAACAATGTTATTATTACGTTGGTTGTATTTGTGATAATGTGGCTTGTGAGCCTTATTCCTATTAGTTTAGAATTTTTAAATCCTATCCAAAATACTTTTAAGGATTTTGATTTGACTGATATTGTGTTCTCACGATTGCGTGATGATGTGCCTTCGGACAAAAATATTGTGCTGGTGAATTTGGGTAAAATTGACCGCCAACAAATGGCTGATGTCCTAAACGCTGTCCAAAAACAAAAGCCCAAAGTTGTAGGAATTGATGCTTTTTATCGCAAACTCAAAGGCGAAAATGGACAAGCAAGTGCGATTGATAGCCTTTTGGCTGATGCTTTCAAAAATACCAAAAATCTTGTAATGGTTTCAAAATTGGAAGGTTACAATGAGAAAAAAAAACAATATGACACCATCACCAAAATCAATGATTTTTTTGGACAACATACTTTTCACGCTTACGCCAATCTTACCACAACAGGCGAGGGCAATATGCAAGATTTTTTGACTTGTCGTACTTTTGTGCCTCAAACCAAAGCACTTGGCAAAACAGAAATTGCTTTTGCAGTAAAAATTGCTCAACTTTTTAATCCTGAAAAAGCTAAAAAATTTTTAGCACGTAACAATGTTTCGGAATACATCAATTACAAAAGAAATATTGACATTCAACGCAATAATCCAAATAAAAAAAACCAAGAAATTGGTTATATGGTCATTGACCATTCACAAATATTGGGCGATGAAATTGCATCTGATGCCCTAAAAGATAAAATTGTGGTAATTGGTTATATGGGTGAAACGATTTTTGAAAAGTCTTTTGATGATAAATTTTATACACCACTCAATCAAAATTATGTAGGAAAAAGTACGCCTGATATGTTTGGTGTGGTGGTTCACGCCAATATTATTTCAATGATTTTGGCAGAGGATTATATTGATGAAATGAACGATTTTTTGAATATATTTTTGGCTTTTGTGGTGGGGGTTTTGGTGGTAAGTTTATTTGGATATTTTCACCGATATTTGGGTTATTGGTATGATATGATAGTGCTTGTAACACAATTTTTATTATCTTTGGGATTATTTACATTGGCAGTTTTTATGTTCCAAAATTTTAATTTACGTGTAAATATTACCTTAGCATTGGGTTCTGTCATTATCTGCGGTATTTTTGTGGAAATATATTATAGCGTGATTTATAAGATGATGGAACGTTATAGGAAAAGAATGGCAAATGGTAAATGATAAATGGAACAGCCAAATACAAAACAGCCAGATTCTTTCAGAATGACACAGGTTTTTTTGGACTTTTGAACTTTGAACCTTAAACTTTTGAACTTTTAAACTTTTGAACTTTTGAACTTCTTTACATTTTGGCTTGCCCAAAGGTGGCGTAATCCCAAAAATAAGGGATTTTCAGGAATTGTAATGCAAATGGCAGTCGCAAGCGTGGCGTTGGGGCTTGCTGTGATTATTGGAGCATTTGGTATATTAAAAGGTTTTCAGCATAATATTCAAGAAAAACTTTTTAGTTTTAGTGGGCATATTTTCGTAGAAGGGCGTAGTATTAGCAATTCTAATGAAGATAGTCCGCTTACTGTGCGTACAAAACTTTACCAAAATAATAAAGATATTCCTGAAATATCACATTGCCAAGCAGTAGGACGAAAAGCTGGTATTTTGAAAACTAAAAATGAAGTATTGGGCATACTTTTCAAAGGAATTGGTGGAGATTTTAATGCTTCACAATTTCAAAATAACATTATTGAAGGACAATTACCCAAATTTTCTACTAATTTTTTACAAAAAGATTCTACAAAATTCCAATCTGAACAAGAAAATCCTGAAATCGTTATCAGCAAAAAAATTGCAGATAAATTGCACCTCAAAATCAAAGATTCTGTATTGATATTTTTTATCCAAAATCCGCCACGTTTTCGTAAATTAGTAGTAAAAGCCATTTATCAGACAGGAATGGACGAATTTGACGAAAAAGTAATTTTGGGCGACCTTCTCACTGTCCAGCGAATAAACGATTGGCGACACGACGAAGTAGGCGGATATGAATTATTTGTAAAAGATTTTAATAAAGTGGATAGTTTTGCACAACGTCCATTGATGGAGCATCTGCGTCACGATATGCAAGCAACTACCACAACCCAAAAGTTCTTAGATGTGTTTGATTGGCTTTCATTATTGAATAAAAATGTCCAAATTTTTTTGATTTTAATTCTAATTGTGGCATCTTTTGGTATGATTTCTATTATTTTGATTATGATAATGGAACGTGTGCCTACGATTGGACTGCTAAAAGTAATGGGTGCAACTGACCACCAAATAAGGCTTGTATTTATTTATCAAGGCTTGTATTTGTTGCTTAGGGGAATGTTTTGGGGCAATTTGGTAGGCATTGGTTTTTCTGCTTTTCAATATTATACCAAAATAATTCCCTTAGATGCTG
>JAAFIN010000142.1 GCA_013297825.1 Cytophagales bacterium | reverse complement strand
GCCAAAAATTTTATAACTGCCAAATCGTGTGAAATAAACAACAAACTCAAATGCAACTCTTTTTGTAAATCTTTTAATAAATTCAAAATTTGGGCTTGAATTGACACATCAAGCGAAGCAGTGCTTTCATCAGCCACCAATATTTTTGGCGAAAACGCCAAACTCCTCGCAATATTAAGCCTTTGGCGTTGTCCGCCTGAAAGTTGGTGCGGATAACGCTCCAAAAATTGCGAAGGTAATTGCACAAGTTCCAAAAGTGATTTTGTTTTTGCCAAAATCTGATTTTTGGGCAAAATATTGTGAATGTAAAATGGCTCTGCCAATATCTCCCCTACTTTCATTTTTGGATTCAATGACGCAAAAGCATCTTGAAAAATCATTTGTACGTTTTTGGGATAATTTTGTGATTTTTTTTTATCAAAAATACTTTCATTTTCAAATAAAATTTCTCCTTTTGAGGGTTTTTCTAACCGCAAAATCAATCGCCCAAGCGTACTTTTGCCACTGCCTGACTCTCCCACAAGCCCCAACGTTTCGCCTTCGTGAAGTGAAATATTGATATTGGACAAAATATTTTGGGTGCTTTGTGGATACTTAAATTCAAGATTTTTGATTTCTAACAAAATTTTATTTTCTTTTTTATTTTCACTTTTTTTATCTTCAATTTGTAAAAATTTAGTTGTTTCATTATTTTTTTCAAAATTTTTTACTAAAATCTCTTTTTCTTTGCCATCTTTCCAAAAATCTTCTACCACCGCAAGAGGCAAATCCGAAGGCGTATTTAAGGTAGGTTTGCACGCCAAAAGCCCTTTGGTGTATGGGTGTTGTGGATTATTTAAAAGATTTTGAGAAAAATTTTCTTCTAATTTTTGACCACGATACATTACCACAATTCTTTGAGCAATGTAATTAACTACGCCCCAATCGTGTGAAATAAAAATAAAACTTGTATTTGTACTTTTTTGTAAATTTTTTAATAAATCCAAAATTTCTTTCTGAATTGTAACATCTAACGCAGTTGTAGGTTCATCAGCAATTACAAGTTTTGGATTGCCAGCAAGTGCAATAGCTATCACAAAACGCTGTTTTTGACCTCCTGAAAGTTGGTGTGGAAAAGCATTATATTTTTTTTCAATGTCTGTAATTTGGATTTTTTCCAATAAATCAAAAGTGTAATTTTTGGCTTCTTTTTGTGAAAAATGTGGAAAATGCAAACGCACAGCTTCCTCCACCTGATACCCACAACTCAACACAGGATTAAGTGCTGACATAGGTTCTTGAAAAATCATTCCTATTTCTTTGCCTCTTAATAATCTTTTTTGTTTTTCAGGCAAATTCAATAAATCCACTTTTCCAAATTGCGTACTTTCAAACCAAATATTTCCTTTTGTTTCGCAAGCAGGCAAAAGCCCCAAAATAGCCAAAGCAGTCAAAGATTTTCCACTTCCTGACTCCCCCACTATGCCCAAACTTTCGCCTGCTAAAAGACTATAATTGATGTTTTGCAATGCAAATTTTTGTTCGTTTGATTGTATTTTTTGAACGAATTTTAAAGAAAAATTTTCTATGGAAAGCATTTTTTTAATGGTGAATGTTAAATGGTAAACGGTGAATGGAACAGCCTTTTTAGGTGTCAGGAATCAGATGTCAGGTGTCAGAGAACAACAAAATACAAAAAACAGCCATATTCTTTCAGAATGACACATTTATTTGTTTTTGAACCTCAAACTTTTCAGACTAAATTTTTTGCTCCTTTGCAAAAATACAATTTATCATTTATAATTTATCATTCAACATTGAATTTGGCTATTCCATTTATCATTTATCATTTAACATTTATCATTCATTTTTTTCTTTTTCCAAAAAAAACGTTTATATTTGTAGTTAATTCACAAAAAATTAGCAAAAAATTATAAGTATTTTTTATGGGAAAAACACCTGCCAATGAAACCCCACTAATGAAGCAATATCAGAGCTTCAAAGACAAATATCCTGGTGCTTTGTTGCTTTTTCGTGTGGGTGATTTTTATGAAACTTTTGGCGAAGATGCCATCACCACCAGCAGAATTTTGGGTATTACACTCACCAAACGACACAATGGGTCAAGCAGTGAAATAGAATTGGCAGGTTTTCCACATCATAGTTTGGAAAATCATCTCCCCAAACTTGTGCGTGCAGGGCAACGTGTCGCTATTTGCGACCAATTAGAAGACCCACGTTTTGCCAAAAAACTTGTAAAAAGAGGCGTTACTGAACTTGTATCAGCAGGCGTAACCTATCAGGACAATGTTTTGGAAGGCAAACGCAACAATTATCTTTGTGCCATTGCACAACCTAATGCACGCCAAGAACAATTTGGAATAGCTTTTTTGGATATTAGCACAGGTGAATTTTTTTTGACAGAAGGCAACAAAGAATATACTGACAAATTGGTACAAAGTTTTGAGCCTGCTGAAATTCTCCACAGCAAAGCACAAAAAAATGAATTTGCGGAGTGGTTTCAAGACCGTTACAACACACATATTTTAGATGATTGGTTTTTCCAAGAGCATTTTGGGCGTGATATGCTCACAAAGCATTTTCGTACAACTTCTTTAAAAGGTTATGGCATTGATGAATTACCTTTTGGCATAGCTTCCGCAGGTGCAATTTTGCATTATTTGGCAGAAAGCCAACAAGCAAATTTGCATCATATTACCGCAATATCACGCCTTGATGAAGAACGTTATATGTGGTTGGACAAATTCACAATCCGCAATTTGGAATTATTATTTCCCCAACAACAAAATGGCGTTGCACTTGTGGATATTTTGGACAGAACAACTACGCCAATGGGTGCAAGATTGCTTAGAAAATGGGTTGCGTTGCCTCTCAAAGAACTTAGCAGGATAGAAGAACGTCATTCTATTGTCCAAACTTTATTGGATAATGAAGAACTTGCTGACAAAATTACGCAACTTATAAAACCCATTGGGGATTTGGAAAGACTTATTTCAAAAGTTGCTTCACGCAGGGCAAAACCTCGTGAAATTGTCCAAATTTCAAAAGGATTAAAACAAATTGCCAATTTAAAAACATTATTACAAAATGAAGATGCTTTAAAAAAATTTGCTAATCAATTTAATATTTGTGAATTTATTATTGAAAAAATTGATAAAGAATTATTGCCTGAACCAAAACTTAATACTCACGAAGGCGGTCTTATTCAATCCGAAGTAAATACAGAATTGGACGAACTGCACGATTTGCGTGATAATTCTAAAAATTATTTGGATAAAGTTCTTGTAAATGCAGTTGAGGAAACAGGTATTACTTCTTTGAAAATTGATTATAACAAAATTTATGGATATTTCTTAGAAGTTACGCACACACACCAGCACAAAGTCCCAAAATCGTGGATTAGAAAGCAAACCCTCACAAGTGCAGAACGTTATATTACTGAAGAATTGAAAATTTATGAGGATAAAATCCTTAACGCAGAGGAAAAAATAAACCTTTTGGAACAAAAAATTTATAATGAATTAGTCATTGCGGTTGCGGATTTTATTGCACCTATTCAACAAAATAGCAAGGTTTTGGGAATGTTGGATTGTTTGGGAAATTTTGCGTTGTTAGCACGCAGATATAATTATGTACGACCTCAAATGATTTCGGAAAATATCGTTGATATTAGCGAAGGCAGACACCCTGTAATAGAGCAACAACTTCCTCCTGACAGCCCTTATATTCCAAATAGTATTCGTTTGGACACCGAAAATCAGCAAATTATTGTAATAACAGGGCCTAATATGGCAGGAAAATCTGCACTTTTGCGACAAGTTGCTTTGATTACATTGATGGCACAAATTGGGTGTTTTGTACCTGCGAGAAGTGCGGTTTTGGGCGTTGTGGATAAGATTTTTACACGTGTAGGTGCATCTGATAATCTTGCAAAAGGAGAATCAACATTTATGGTGGAAATGATGGAAACCGCAAGCATTATGCACAACCTTTCAGAAAAAAGTCTTGTGCTAATGGACGAAATAGGACGAGGCACAAGTACGTATGATGGCATTTCTATTGCGTGGGCAATATTGGAATACCTACACCAACACCCAAAATTTCGCCCAAAAACCCTTTTTGCAACGCATTATCACGAATTAAATATTTTGGCAAAAGATTTTTTACGCATCAAAAATTATCACGTAAGCGTAAAAGAAGTAGGAAGTAGAATTGTTTTTTTGAGAAAATTAGCAGAAGGAGGCTCCGAACATAGTTTTGGTATTCACGTAGCACAAATGGCTGGAATGCCTACGCCTGTAATTCAACGTGCTAATGTGATTATGAAAATGCTTGAACAACAAAGGGAAAATGTGCCTGAAAATGAAGAAAATTCAGGAAATTCAGAAAAATTATTTAAACACAATGTTTCCCCAAAAATAACAAAAGAAAATTTGGAAAAAGTACAACAAACACAAGTTCAATTATTTGAAATTGCTCCAGAACCTGCTTGGGAACGCATACAATCTATGCTCAAAAAAATAGATGTTAATGCTCTTTCGCCTATTGAAGCACTTTTAAAATTGAATGAGTTGAAAAATATGGTGAAATAGATGTCAGGAGATAGGTGTCAGGTATCAGAAATAAAAGCTAATAATCATTTTTTGGTTATTGGCTTTTTATTTTTGATAAACAACATTAAAAATTTAAAAAAAAGAAAAAATCTGTGAAAATCTGTGTTCCAAAAAATGGAAAAACCTCAACACAATTAAGTATTGAGGTTTTTTTTATTGGTTGGCTTATTAGGTCTCGAACCTAAACTCTTCTGGACCAAAACCAGACGTGTTGCCAATTACACCATAAGCCAATAATTAAAAATAATAAGGTTTTTTGGTTGGCTTATTAGGTCTCGAACCTAAACTCTTCTGGACCAAAACCAGACGTGTTGCCAATTACACCATAAGCCAATTTTATTTTTTATAAAACTCTTATTATTTTTAGTAGCACAAAGTTAAAAACTTTATTTTTATTTTCCAAATTTTTTTAGAAAAAAATGTATTTTTTTTTATTTTTGTGAAAAAAGTACAAAATTTACAGGATTAAAAGATTAGCAGGATTAAAAAAAACAAATTATTGTGCAATAGCAAGACTATTGGCTGTTTCATTTAACATTTACCATTCAACATTTACCATTAACAAAAATGTATTTAGTAGAAGAAGAAGCCAAAAAACTTTATAAAATTTTGGAAAACACAAATAAAACAACCATTTTAAACGATATTTTGAATGAATTGCCAAAAGAAGAAGTCATTTGGATTCGCATTGCAGAATGTAATGACAGCCTTATTTTTTCAAAAAAAGCCCTTTGGCAAAACCAAAAGGGCGAAATTATACGTGTAGATGCAATGCTAATGTATGCCAATCAAATGAATTTTGAGCGTGTTTATATTGCTCTTGAGAAAATATCAGAAAATCAAGCATTTTATCTCAAAAACAGAGAACAAGCCTACATCAATTTTTTTCAACCTTATTACAATATTCAAAAAGATGTGTTTGGGTGGGGGAAAAAGGTTTAATGTTTAAGGTTCAAGGTTTAAGGTTTAAGGTTTAAAGTTTAAGGTTTAAAGTTCAAGGTTTAATTTAAACCTATTCTTAATTTAATTCTTAATTCCTAATTCTTAATTCTTAATTCCTAATTCTTAATTCCTCATTAAACACCAAATTGTTTGAGATGATGGTCAAGGTGTTTCCAAATACCTTTTGCCCATTGTTCAGAGGTTAATTTACCAAAAAATGGGTGTAAAATACCTTCGGTTGATTTTTCACCATTTTGAGCAAGTTTTTCCAAAGATTCAAAAAGTCCAAGTTTAATAATATCAAAATCCACTTTTTCCACCATCACAAAAGAAGGATGTGTTGGGCTATTTTTATCCAAAGGTTTATCATTTGTAAGTGTAGATTTCAAAAAACCACCAATTAACCACCCAATCCAAAGGCGAGGTAATGCCAATTCTTTTGTGGCTAATTTAAGATTTTCGTTGCAATGTTTCAACATTTGTGAAACATTCATTTTACCCCAAAGAGCTTGCGATTGAGGCGTGAGTTTGTTGATGCGTTCCAATATTTGGGTATGTGCATCTTTGTCAAAGATTGATTTTACAACCATAAGAAAAATATTAAGAAAAATATAAAAAAGTGAATAATCCCAACGTATTTTATTAAAACATAATCAAAATATTTGAGCTTTATATCCAACGTCTTAGTGCAAATTTTGTTCAAAAATTTTGTGTTAAAACAAAAAAAAATTATTTAAAAATTAAAATTACCTAAAAAATTTAAGGGTATTTTCTATTTATTTTTAAAAAATTACAAAAAGTCTATATATTTGCAAATGTTTTTGGAAAAAAGTTTTGATTTTTTTCTAAAAAGCAAAACATATTTCCAAAGAAATACGTAAGACCTAAGTAGCCTGGCACAATTCGTGTGTTAGGCTTAAATAAAATTGACAAAATAATAATTTGTTTGCATTTAATAATATTTTTTAAAAATTTACCAATTTAATAAAAGTAACAGGTGTTATGAATAAACCAATCATACAGATAGCAAAAAACATTACACTTACCCTCGTGTGTGTTTCTATGCTGTCTTCTTGTTTTTTGTTTAAGAGAAAAAACGAATTTCAGAATAGTAAAAACGTGAGCGACAAAGGCACACGAAGCATGGTAACAGGGGTAAAATATAATGATGAAGAAAATAAAGAAACCAGCTTTACTGTAAAAAAATATGAGGGACAACCTGATGCACCTAACTTAGTTTTTATAGAAGGTGGTCGTTTTGTGATGGGGTCAAGTGAGGAGGATATTCTTTATACACGTGATAACGTAGAACGTACTGCAAGTATTCAGTCGTTTTTTATGGATCAAACCGAAATAGCGAATATTCACTGGTTGGAGTTTATGGGTTTTTATGAAAACCAAGCCAACGCAAGTCGTATTCCACAAGGATTGTCTTTGGAAGATTTCCGCAAACAAATTCTTTTGCCTGATACTACCGTATGGGCGAGTGAATTGGCTTACAATGATTCTTATGTAGCCAATTATTTGCGTTATCCAGGTTTCCGTTTTTTCCCAGTTGTGGGTATTTCTTGGGAACAAGCTAAAAAATTCTGCGAATGGCGTACAGGTGTCGTAAATGAAAATTTTGCGAAAGAAGCACAAAAAGAAGGAAAAATTGAATCTTTGCCTAATTTCCAAAATAACGAAAAAGTACCTTTGGAATCTGGTTTTGTAGTACCTGATTATCGCCTTCCTACCGAAGCTGAATGGGAATATGCCTCAAAAGCTCTTGTAGGTACACAATATAACGATGAAAACCAAACAAATGGTCGTATCTATCCTTGGGACGGACATGCAGTTCGTAATCCTTATGATACCAAAAAATATGATATGGGTCATATGCTTGCTAACTTCAAACGTGGTCGTGGTGATTATGCTGGTATCGCAGGTAAATTGAATGATGGTGCATTGATTACAGAATATATTTTTGCATATCCACCAAATGATTATGGTCTTTATAATATGGGGGGTAACGTAAGTGAGTGGGTAGAAGACGTTTATCGTCCAATGGCTTTCAGAGATGTTGATGACCTTAACCCTTTCCGTCGCCAACGCCTTGATAGTACCAAACTTAGAAGTAATGACTCTGCAACGGTTTATCTTGACCCTGCAAAACCAACACCTGCTAATGCTAACAAAAACCCTTACAATCCTGGTGATAAACCTAACTCTCTTGTAACTGATGATGTACGTGTGTATAAAGGTGGTTCTTGGAAAGATGTAGCTTATTGGTGTTCGCCTGGTACTCGTCGTTTCTTGGACAAAAAAGGACGTACTTCTACCATTGGTTTCCGTTGTGCTATGATTTTAGCGGGTGAGCGTGATGGTGAAAACCGTAGAAAAAACTAATTATAGTAGTAAAAAGTGGTCAGTAATCAGTTGTCAGTAAAATACAATGATTATTTTCTAAAATAAAGAAAAGCCTTTCAATAAAAAATTGAAAGGCTTTTTTTTGAAAAACTTAAATTTTTATTTTACTTAAAAAATCAAAGAAGTAAAAGCAACATCATAAAAAGTATTTAACAATCTTAAAAAATGATTAGCTTGGCACAATTCGTGTAATTTTGTTGTATGTTTTGGAGATATTTTTTATTTTATCTTAAATTTATCCCAAAAATTTTTGATGCAAAATCAATAAAATAAAACAATAAGTAATTTTAATTAAGTAACCATACTTATTTAGTTTATGTTATTCAAAAAAGTAATTTTTATAAAAAAATGCTTCTAAAACTCTTGGAGGGTTTAACCCCCTCCAAGAGTTGAAAACCCATAATATAAGCTATTTTAGTATTGATACTTAGTGTCAGACCTTCAAGGTTTTAAAAACCTTGAAGGTCTTGTAACCACAAAATTTTATACAATCAAAAATTACTTCTCAAATAAAGTCGTTTATAACCTAATAATTTTTTTACATAAATCTTTTTTTAACCTACCCTTTCATTTCAAAAAAATAATAGGTATTATTATGTAAAACCATGAATAAACCAATCACACAGATAACCAAAAATATCATTATTATTTTTTTATGTATATTTATGTTATCTTCTTGTTTTTTATTCAAAAAGAAAAACGAGTTTCAAAATAGTAAAAACGTCAGCGATAATGGAGAGGGCAGTATGATAACAGGCGTAAAATATAATGAAAAAGATAATCCATCAAGTTTTACCGTAAAAAAATATGATGGACAGCCTGATGCTCCCAATATGGTTTATATAGAAGGTGGGCGTTTTGTAATGGGTTCAAGCGAAGAAGATATTATCCTCTCTCGCAACAATGTTGAAGTTACTGCAAGCGTGGAATCATTTTTTATGGATAGAACCGAAATCGCAAATATACACTGGTTAGAGTTTATGGCATATTATGAAAATCAAGGCAATGCAGGACGAATTCCTGAGGGACTCACGATTGAGGATTTTCGTAGCCAAATTCTTTTGCCTGATACCACTGTTTGGGCAAGCGAATCAGCTTTTAATGATGCGTATGTTGCCAATTATTTGCGTTATCCTGGTTTTAGATTTTATCCTGTGGTGGGGGTTTCTTGGGAACAAGCCAAAAAATTTTGTGAATGGCGTACAGGCGTTGTCAATGAAAATAATGCCAAAGAACAAGCAAAAAATGGCAAAGGAGGCGCAACTGATACAACAGGCGGAAAAAAACCTTCCTTAGAATCTGGTGCAATAATGCCTGACTATCGCCTTCCTACCGAAGCTGAATGGGAATATGCTGCAAAAGCAACCATAGGAACACAATATTTGCAAGATGAAATAGAAGGAAAAGGACGTAGTTACCCTTGGGACGGTCACGCAGTTCGCAATCCTTATGATACCAAGAGAAAAGAAATGGGCTATATGCTCGCTAATTTCAAACGTGGTCGTGGAGATTATGCAGGTATCGCAGGCAAAATGAATGATGGTGCTTTGATTACTGCACATATTTTTGAATATCCGCCTAATGATTTTGGGCTTTACAATATGGCAGGAAATGTGAGCGAATGGGTAGAAGATGTATATTCGCCTCGTATTTTTACAACCATTGAACAAGATAGCCTTAATCCTTTTCGTAAGAAAAAAAATCCACTTGATAGCACCAAAAAAAATAATGTAACCATTAACAAAACAAAACCAAATCCACAAAAAACAAATCCAAATTCGCTTGTAACTGATGATGTGCGTGTGTACAAAGGTGGTTCTTGGAAAGATGTCGTTTATTGGTGTTCGCCTGGAACACGCAGATTTTTGGACAAAAAAGGACGTACTGCAACCATAGGTTTTCGTTGTGCAATGATGGCAGTAAAAGATGATGCTAAAACCGAAGTTGAAAAAACAAAAAAAGAGTAATTATAATTTAATAGAAAGCTAATTTTTTTAATATAAAAATCATAAAATAATTTTATAAAATAATTTATAACACAGATAAACTTATAAGGTTTTTAAGACCTTATAGGTTTGATAATAAAAAAAGATACAAAATTTTAAAGAACTTCCAAAATAATGTTTTTTATATGAAATTTAAAATTAAATTTTCCAAAAAATAGAAAAGAATTTTAAAAACAAGTAGAAAAACTATACAATAAAATATCCTATTTCTTTTGAAAAAAATTTAATAAAAAAAAATTTTTGAAAAAAAATCAAATTTTTTATGAAAATCCAAATTTTATTTTGTTTCTTTGCACAATGATTTTTTCAAAATCATTTTTTCGTTATTTAATCTATTATTACAATCACAAAAAAATAATTCCTTTATCGTGTCAAACATGAATAAGCCTATTAAATTAGACGCCACCGACCGCAAAATCCTTTATATTTTACAAGGAAATGCAAAAATTACGAACGCACAACTTTCTAAAGAAATTGGTCTTTCTCCTGCACCAACTTTGGAACGTGTAAAAAAACTTGAAACTTTGGGTCTTATCCGTAGTTACCACGCTATGCTTGATAATAGCAAAGTAGGTCTTGGCGTTACTACATTTATCCAAGTGAATCTACAAAGCCACAAAAAATCTGTATTAGATGTATTTGTTAGAAAAATTGGTGAAATTGAAAACGTAGTAGAATGTCATCACATTACAGGTGCTTGCGACTTTATCCTTAAAGTAATTGCTCCTGATATTCCTTCTTACCAAAATCTTATTTTGGAAAAAATTAGTGAAATTGAAGAAATTAGCAATATGCAATCAATGGTAATCCTTTCTACTGAAAAAGATTCCAAAATTATGCCTATCCCTGAAAACTAATTTTTGAATAATTAAGCCTTTTAAAAAACACCAATTTATATTTAATAAATTGGTGTTTTTTTTGTAATATTTATCAAAATTATGAATACTAATATTATTACAAAAAATTTTCCTTTTATTTTATGAAAAAAAATCTTTTTTATTTTGTTTGCCTTTTTATGTTTTTATTGGCTCAAAATAGTTTTGCACAAGCACCTACCCAAAAACTAACCAAAAAACAAAAAGCGTTTGTAGGTGCTTGGGTTATCAAAGAATTTGATATGAAATTACCAAAAGATGGTGATGGTAATTCAGAAGAAAGAAAAATATTTGATGCAACCTTTGAAGCTCAAAAAAAAGCAATGCTTGGTAAAGAGGTATTTCAAGTATATGCTGATGGTACTATGAATATGACTGACGAAGAAGGAAAAATTACCAAAGCAACTTGGACTTACAACGAAAAAACAAATATCTTCACTACCAAAGAATTAGAAAATCAAAAAGTGGAAGAAATAAAAGTTAATTGGGTAGGTACTAAACCAACGCTAACTTTTGATGAAAGTATGAATACTGAAACCTCAGAAGAAAATATAGGAATGGGTATGAAAATAGTTTTTGGGAAAAAATAGTTTTTTCATTTAATTCAATAAAAAAGCCAAAATATTCTTTAAAATATTTTGGCTTTTTTTTATTTTTTATTTTCAAATTTATCAAAAATATAACCTCCTTTTACTGCTCCCCACGCTTGTTTGTCATCTTTATCAAAACCTCTGTCCCAACTCACAAGTTTGTTTTTATAAACAGTTACCTCAGAGATAGCGTATTTGGCAGTACCCATTTCACTTGCACAAGTTTGTTTTTTGGTTTCACCTTTAAACCCAAATTTTGTTTTTTGTAAAAAAACCTCACACCCTTTTCTCAATTCCAAAGAATCAGGCATAAGCCCCTTAAAAAGTGATTTATCTTTGTGACCGCCTGCAAAACGCAAAGGATTTTTTAGGGTATAAATGTAACTAATAAGTTGCCCATTCTCACGCACAAGTTTATAAACACGTTGGCGATAAGGTTTTTTGGGTGGGCGAGCCTGCTCCACATAAAGCCAATACTCGCCTTTGCGTTCTTCCCAAAGTGGCGACATTGCAAGCGTAATATGAAAAAATGCAGTATCAGCTTTTGCTTGATTTTCACTACTGTACTCACCTTTTAGAAAATTATACAGTTTTTCAAGGTCTTTGTCTTTTTTTGAATTATCCAAAAATAAAAATGATGATAATAAAACACCTACTAAAAAGGCAAAAATATAGTTTTTTGTTTTTAACATAAAAATTTAAGTTTTAAAGTTCAAAAAGTTCAAAGTTTAAAGTTCAAAGTTTAAGGTTTAAAGTTTAAGGTTTAAAGTTCAAAGTTTAAGGTTTAAAGTTTAAGGTTCAAAGTTCAATAAATGTATTGGCTGTTTTCATTTATCATTCAACATTAAAAAAGGCTGTTCCATTTATCATTTAACATTTATCATTGAGTTTTGGCTGTTCCATTCACCATTTACCATTTACCATTCACCATTATTTCAAAGTGTCCTTCATTCCTGTTCCGATTGCTTTGCCCAAAAACAAGCCAAAACCCTCGTGAGGCAGTTTTTTATAGTCAATTTTTCCGACTTTGGCGTGTTTTCTTTCAGCGTTGTTTCTATTTTTAATAATGAGATTAGCCAAAAAACTAATAAATCTGCGTTTTTTTTCAATATTTTTTTTGCCTAAAACCTGCACGTACAGATTTTTATAACTTGCGTGCAGTGTGCCTGTAGCGTGTGCGTGCTGAATTTGCATATCAAAACGTACTTCCTTAATTCGCCCTTTTTTGATGCGAATATGTTGCGTATTTTCCAAAAACATATTAAAAATCCTTGCGTCCATTTTTCCCAAACTTCCTTTTGCATTGACAGAAAAGTTTTTTTGGTTAAATGGAATTTCCAAATTTAATTTTGTTTGCCCTTCGCTCATTAACTTTCCTTCTAATATTATTTGGGTGCATTTGTTGGTATCCAATGTTGGGTTTTTGTGGACATTGTGCAAAGGAAAGATTTTTCCGTTAATTTCCGAAAAATAAATATAACCTGTTTCTGTGCCAGCTTTTGGTGCAAATTCTGTATAAAAAAACGCATTTTTTTTGCTAATCAAAGTGTCTATTTGCATAGGAAACGCTATTTTTTGCCAGCGTTCATTCAATAAAAGTGCAGGTTTGTCAGGCAAACCACGCCTTTTGTCCTTATACATCAAATAATTTGCCCCTAAAAGTGTAACTGTATTTGCTTTAAGCCCTTGTTTTTCCTGCAAAAAATCAAAATTCCAACCATTTACTTCTACTTTTTCAAAGGCATTTTCCCAAATATCAGCTTGTTTTCCTCTGTGATATGCGACCATTTCAGGCGAAAAAATCGGTTTTACTTCTATATTTTCCAAAATAATTTTTTTCTCCAAA
>JAAFIN010000141.1 GCA_013297825.1 Cytophagales bacterium | reverse complement strand
AACAAGGCAATAATATGGGCTACAAGACTGCTTTTTATTATTTTCCGAATGAAAATCGCACTTTTATTTTGCTTTCTAATAACAATGCTGATAAGTTTAATGAGATTCTTAAAATGGTGTATGGAGTGATAAATGAGTAAAAAACCAAGACTTACTAAGTTTTTCAAACTTGGTAAGTCTGAAATAAAAATAATTGCACCTTTATTTTTTAATTTATTTGCTTTTTTTCCTAAAAAAAACGTTATTTGTTTTTACAAAAAAATACATTTTTTAATTTTAAATTATTTAAAAAAAACAAAAAAAATATTTTGGAACTACAATTACCTCGTCCTGAAAATAAATTAAGTACCGCTTCGTATAGGGTTTTTATTTTGGATAACAAATTTCATATTCCACAACTGAATGAATACAGAAGAATATGGATATATCTTCCACCTGATTACGAACAAAATCCTGAAAGACGTTATCCTGTGGTATATGCACAAGACGGACAAAATTTGTTTGATGCTGCGACTTCTTTCTCTGGTGAGTGGGCAATAGATGATAATTTGAACGCATTATTTCATCAAAATAGTGAAAATGCGTTAATCGTGGTAGGCATTGACAATGGTTCAGATACACGCACTTATGAATATTCGCCTTATCCACACAAGAAATTTGGGGGAGGTGGTGCAAAAGATTACGCAAATTTTTTGGCAAAAAACCTCAAACCTTACATTGATGCCAATTATCGCACCCTTGCTGACCAACCCAATACAGGACTTTTGGGCAGTTCGTTAGGCGGATTATTTACGTTGTATGGCGGACTGAAACACCCACACGTTTTTGGAAAATTATTTGTGTTTTCGCCAAGTTTTTGGTTTTCTGAAAAAATTTATCAAAAAGCAAAAGAATTTAAAAAAAATCATTCCCAAAGAATTTATCTTTTGGCTGGTGCCAAAGAAAGTGCTTCGCTTGTGCCTGATACCCTCAAAATGTATGATATTTTGAAAAGTGTTGGTTTTTCAGATGAAGAAATTTCTATCAAAATATGTGATGATGGCGAGCATAGTGAATGGTTTTGGCGTAGAGAATTTCCATACGCATACAGGGAAGTGTTTTTTTAGAGGTTTAAAAAATTCAAAAAAATAGGTTCAAAAATTCAAAGTTTTTAAATCCTTTGAACTTTTGAACCTTTGAGCTTCTTTTTTGGCTGTTTCATCATTCACCATTCAACATTTACAATTCACCATTCATATTTACCTATTTACCATAATTTGTTTTGTGTAAGATTTTCCACCTTGTTCTATACGCAAAATATAATTTGGTGAAGAATCATCAGCAAGTTTGATTTCTTTTTTGTAAGTGCCTTTCAAACCTTTTACATCTTCTTGATATACTTGTTTGCCTTGTACGCTTGTGATGGTAATGCGTGCATCACCTTGATTTTGAGCCACAAATTCCAATGTAAATATACCTTGATTTGGATTAGGGAATATTTTTATGCTTGAACTGATGTCTTCCGCTTTGATGTCAGTTTTTGGTTTTTCAGAAATAACTACGATACGTTTTGTCGTAATTTTAGCGGTTTTGCCATTGCCCAAATCAATTTCTTTGGTTTCTTCGGTTGTACCTTCTTTGAGGTCAGAGAGGCGTTCCATTCTTCTTAATGCACGCAAATTGCGTCCCATACTACGCAAAGAGTCCCTTCTGCCATTGATGATAATGGTGCGACATTCTCTATTTTTTTTCATAGAATCGCAATCCATTTTGAACACAAAACCATTTTCAATATCACCAATATTGATGTGCATATTGTCAAATTTCATATTGTCCATATCTTTGCCAAATTGTTCCATATTCAATTCAAAATCCTTCATGTTTAGGTCAAAATTTTTCATATCAAATTTAAAACCTTCCATATCTTTTTTGAATTTTCCTTCATCAAATTTATACATTTTAATATCATTACCCATTTTGTCCATATCAAATTTTAGATTTTCCAATTCAGGTATGGCAATATTGGGCATATCCATATCATATTCAAAGGTTTCGCCTTTTTCGCCATTTTTACCTTTTTTGTTGCCTTTGATGTGAATTTTATTACCTTTTCCCGATTTAAAGTTCATAGAACCAATTTTGAAATTTTCTTTTTCAAGATATTCTTTCATTTCTTTGGGCATTTCACCTTGACCGTCCCATTCCATAACTTTTTTGGGTTCGTTATCTTTTTGGGTAACGATTTTTACCTTTCTGGTTTTTTTGGTTTTAGTTTCTTTGTCTTTTTGGGCAAAAAGATGAGAAGTGCCAAAGGTCAATAATAAGAATGCCAAAGGCAAATACAATAATTTTTTCATATTAAAGATAATGTTTTTTTTTAAAGTTTATTAAAAATTAAATTAAAATTTTGTTATTTTTACAATGCAAAAGTATAGGTTAAAAAAACATTATATAGTTAAACACTTATTAAAAAATGTTAAAAATGGTTAAAGCCTTATTTTTACAGAATTTTATATGTTAATTTTGTAACAATGTCTGAAGCAGGATTTACAGGATTTGAGGATTAGCAGGATTTTATTAAATTTTGAACCTTGAACTTTTGAACTTTTGAACTTTTTAAACCTTGAACTTTTGAACTTTTGAACCTTGAACTTCTATGAACATACGTTTTTTTGTTATTTTATTGTCTTGTGCTTTGTTTGGTTTGTTGGTATTACAATTTCATTGGTTAAGAATGGCATTTGATACCCAAAAAGAGCGTTTTCGCCAACAAGTACACAGTGGGCTTTCAGAAGTAGCACGCAAATTAGATGAGCGTGAGGTTACTTATGATGCGTCATTATTTGCCCAAAATTCAGAAGATAACACTATTCCACAAGAATTGTGTATAAATGAAGATTCTTTGATAAAACCAAAAAAAATATTGGATAATTTAGAAAATAATAAAGGAAATTTTGCATTAACAAATTTTCATCAAGCACAAAATAATTTGGAATTGGAAAGATTAAATATGGAAGCCCAAACCAAAAAGGCTGAAATGCAACTCCTGCGTGCTGAACAACTTAAAAAAGAATTGATGAACCAAAAAATCGCACTTAATGCAATGTTATTTTTGCAAAAAACAAAACATTATGCAACTACAAAATTTTTTCCTTTGGAACGTGTAGCTTATGGAACAAGCGTTTATCATTCTCCTGAAAACCTTAATAATAATGGTAAAGATTATAAAAATAATGGTAGTCAAAAACCTAATTTTGTAGTTGCTTCACCTATCAATAGGAATGCTTACGAAAATTATCATTATGATAGTTATACACAACCACAAACAGAAAATAATTTTTTTGTAAATGGAAAAAATCTAAATGAAGAAGAAACCTTAAAAGCCCTTGAAAAATTGGGGGATTTGAATAATTTAAAAGATTTGGGAAATATTCAATTTCAATTTGATAAAGATTTTGGAAAGGATTTTGGAAAAAATTTTGGAGAAAATTTTGGAGAAAATTTTAAACTTGATATGCGAAATTTTGAAATGAGTATGGAAGATTTTGGGAAAAAAATGGAAAAATTAAATTTTGATATAGTGAATATTGAAAATGTTATCAAAACACGCAAAGGTGATTTGGTTATTACACTTGGTAATTCCCCAAATAAAGCCCAAAGAGAAGCCCAAAGAAGCCAAAGAAAACAAAAAGATATGCAACAAAAGGCAATCACTGTTAGTAACAAAGATATTAAAAATGCGTTCAAAAATAACCAAAATAACCGCAGACAAAACCAACAATATACTTATAGCAACAATCCATACCAAACAAATAGAGGTAAAGACACTATAAAACGTAGCAAAACAAAAGGTGAAGGTATTGGTATGGTCGTAAAGGGAAATATTCATCAAAATAATATAAAAAACACAGTTGGATTGGAAGAAGAAAATTGTGATTGTGAGGAAGAAAATGGTTTTTATGAACAACACAATGCTCCAAATCCTGTTCCTGTCGAATTGCCAAAAGAAGTTTCACACTTTTCTGTTGCACAACCAAATATTATTTTGACAAATAAAAAACACACACCAAATATAGAAAAAGATAAATTCATTGAACAAGTTTTAGAAAATTTGGAGGAAAACAAAAAAAATCCTAACCAAATGTTAGAAGCTCGCCAAAAATTGGAAGATAGATTGCATTTTGAATTATTAGATTCTCTCATAAAAGCAGAAATGCGTACAAAAGGCATTGATATTCCTTATAATTTTGTGGTAGAAAGACGCTCTACAAACGATATTCAACGCCTTAGAAATCCAAAAAATGCTTTGAATGCACAATTAGCAAGCAATCCTATAAAAGGTGATTCATTACACAAAATATTTTTTGAAAAAAATCCAAAAACCACCGAAAAAATCATAAAAGCAGGTTTTACTACCCCAATTTTTGTGTTTAGAAATACAGGAAATCGTTATTTTTTGCATTTGGATTTTTCACAACAACATTCATTATTGCTCCGCAATATGATAGAGATGCTGTTGAGTTCTTTGGCACTTATTGCACTTGTGATTTATTGTTTTGTCAAGGCAATTCGTACCATTTTAAAACAGAAAAAAATGTCTGAAATGACGACAGATTTTATCAATAATATGACCCACGAACTCAAAACGCCTATTGCAACTGTTGCACTTGCTTGTGAAGCATTACAAGATAAAGATATGATGGACAAATTGCCTCACCAAAGAAGTCGTTATATCAATATGATTCAAGAAGAAAACCAACGCCTCCAAACGCAAGTAGAAAAGGTATTGCACATTGCAAAATTAGACAAAGGTGAAATTGCTTTGCAATATGAAGAAGTGGATTTGAACGAAATTTTGCCTGATATTACCTCACAAATGGCTTTACAAGTGGAAAGCAGAGGCGGAAAAATTGATTTGGAACTCAACGCCACAAAAAATATGGTTTATTCAGACAAAAATCATTTATCACATATTATTCTTAACCTTTTGGATAATGCCAATAAATATTCACCTGACAAACCAAATATTCTTGTGAAAACACAAGACACCGAAACAGGTGTAAAAATATCTGTAACAGACTGCGGACAAGGTATGACAAAAGACCAACAATGCAAAGTATTTGATAAATTTTATCGTGTTTCCACAGGAAATATTCACAATGTAAAAGGCTTTGGATTAGGGCTTAGTTATGTAAAAACAATGACCGAAGCACTTGGCGGAAAAGTAAGCGTAAAAAGTGAATTGGGAAAAGGTAGTACTTTTGAGGTAATGATAAATGTTAAATGATAAATGTTAAATGGTAAATGAAATACAAAAAAACGCCCAAATTTTTGAAATTTGGGCGTTTTTTTTATCTAAATTTTTATTTTATATTTTTTACCAAAGTTGCATATTCTTTCGCAAAATACGTTAAAATTACATCAGCACCAGCACGTTTGATGCTTGTGAGCATTTCGGTCATTGTGCGGTCGTGGTCAAGCCAACCATTTTGGGAGGCAGATTTTACCATTGCATATTCACCGCTTACATTGTACGCTGCGATAGGCAAATCAAAATTATCTTTGAGGGTTTTTATTACGTCCAAATACGCCAAAGCAGGTTTTACCATCAGAAAATCTGCACCTTCTTCTGTGTCAAGTTGAGCTTCTATCATTGCCTCACGCACATTGGTAGGATTCATTTGGTAGGTTTTTTTATCCCCAAAACGTGGAGCAGAGGACAACGCATCACGAAAGGGTCCATAAAACGCACTTGCATATTTGGCGGTATATGCCATTATGGACGTTTCGGTAAAACCTGCATTGTCCAATGTTTTACGCAAATAACCCACACGACCGTCCATCATATCCGAAGGAGCAACCATATCAGCACCTGCTTGTGCTTGTGCGAGTGCCATTTTTGCCAAAATTTCTAATGTTTCATCATTTATGATTTTGCCATCACGCACAAGTCCATCGTGTCCTTGCGTACTGTAAGGATCCATTGCAACATCAGTAATCAAGCAAACATCAGGAAATTGTTTTTTGATTTCTCTAATGGCATTGATATAAAGGCTATTTTCTTGATAGCTTTCTGTGGCAAGTTCATCTTTGAGGTGGTCAGAAATCGCAGGAAAAGGTGCAAAAGTTTTGATGCCTACTTCCACACATTCATTTATTTCTTCTAATAATAAATCCAAAGAATAACGATAAATATTAGGCATAGAAACAATAGGGATTTTCTGATTATTGCCTTCTATCAAAAACATTGGATAAATAAGTTGTGAAGGCAATACGTGTGTTTCTTGTACCAAATTTCTAATAACTTGGGATTTGCGATTGCGACGAGGGCGTTGGGTGAGGTTGATGATGTGGTTCAATGTTTTATGGTTTTTATGGAATTTTTTGTATTGTGAAAATAAAAATTATGATATAAAGTGTGAATCAACGACCTTTCAATTTTTCAAAATTTTAAAGTTTTGAAAAGTTAAACTCACAAAATTACAAATTTTTAAAAAACATTTAAAAAAATAAAAAAAAAACTACCAAAAAACCACAGAAATAAAACTAATGATTTGGTTAATTTCCATTAAAAATGATAAATTTTAAAATATTTTTTAAAATTTGCTTTTTTTAGGATAACTTTGTTACTTTGCCAAATTATACTTAATCCTTCTACTAATATTTTTTTTAACTAAAAAAGTATTTTATACTGAAAAAAAATACAATTTAACCAAAGCACACACCACAAAGTCATGCGTTTCAGGAGTTTTTTATATCCAATTTTTTTATCTTTGATGTTGTTGAGCATTGCAAATCACGATTTGTATGCACAACTTACACATGAAAAAAAAACGTATGTGGATAGTTTGGGAAGATATTACCAACAAGCCAGCTTGCCTGTTTATTTGTATATCGCTACTTCACCAGACCAAAAACCTATTCCACTTTCTCCTACTGATAGTGATAAAAACAAAAATCTTCCTACACCAATTTATCTTGATGGACACGGAAAACATCATATCAAACACGATGACGCTCTCCACAAAATGGAAGATAAATTTATCGTGTATGCTGATGGCATTGCACCTGTTTCTTCGATTGCATTTTCAGGTGCGCCCACTTTTTTGAACAAAGGAAAAAGATTTTATGGCAAAAATTTAAGGCTTACCTTGACCACCAAAGACGAAATGTCAGGTATTCAAGGACTTTACAATTCCTTAAATGAATCTGCTTTTATGTTTTATCGTGAAGCATTGGATTTTTCAAAAAGAGAAGGGGATTTTAATTACAAATATTATGCAGTGGATAATGTTGGAAATGTAGAAAAAGTACAAAATAATGATTTTACAGTGGATTTAACCAATCCTGTTACATACCATAATATTATTGGGATAAACAGCAATGGCGTAATTTCTACCACCACAAAAATTTATCTCACGCCAACTGATAGCACCGCAGGTGTAGGACGCACTTATTACAAGATTGATGATGAAGATGAGCGTGTTTATCCAAATAGGGCAGTTATTCCAATAACAGTATTGCCTGATGGTGAGCACACCATTACATATTATTCGGTAGATAATGTAAATAACAAAGAAGAACCTCGCCAAGTTAGTTTTTATTTGGATAAATCTTCTCCGATTATGTCTGCTGATATTTTGGGCGATAGGTTTATTGTGGGGGACAAAGTTTATTTTTCTGGTCGTACCAAACTAAAACTTACCGCAGTAGATAACAAAGCAGGTGTAAAAGTTGTATTTTATTCCATAGACAATGGCGAATATACAGAATATACTGACCCATTTTATTTGCCAAGCAAAGCAGGTCTTCACAGCATAAAATATTATGCAATAGACAAAGTAGAAAACAAAGGTGCTGGCAACGAAGAAACTTACAATGAATATCTCCACAATGTAGGACAGGTTTATGTGGATTTGACAGGCCCTGATTTGTCAATGAAATATTTGGGTGCTAATTTCCAAAAAGGTGATACAACCTACATCAGCCAAAATACCAAAATCCAATTCGCAGCAGGCGACCCTGAATCTGGTTTGCAACGCATTACTTATAGTATAGATGGGGACAATATAGAAAGTGATTACACACAACCATTTAGTATTTTACAAGGTGGTTTTCACAAAATAGATTATTTTGGTTATGATAATGTAAATAACCGCAATGTGCGTGATATGGGCTTTATTGTGGATAATGCAGGACCTGAAGTATTTGCAACATTTAGTTCACCTCCTATTGAAAAAGAAACCAATACTTATCCGTCTTTTGTGTCTGTTTTTCTTGCTGCAACTGATATGGGTGCAGGTTATGAAGAAATACGTTATAGCCTCAATGGTCGTCCAGAAGCACCTTATACAGGTATTATCAAAGGTTTTGAAAAAAATCGTGCTTATCGTCTTTTGTTGAAAGGTGTGGATAAATTAGGCAACGAAACACGCAGAGAAATTAATTTTAAAACAGGAAAATACTAAAATAATGATGAATTGTAAATGTTGAATGGTAAATGAAATAGCCAAATACAATGACAAATGGTAAATGTTAAATAAAAATAGCAGAAAAAATGCTAATCAAACTCAAAAAAGTCATTTTCAATAACAGTATTTTGATAACATTTTGTAATATTTCCATTAGAGTTTATCATAATCCACGAGTAAGGATTGATTGAATCATCAGAAATAACAATTATAGTATTTAGTGTTTTTGCTAATAAAATACCTATTTTTAATTCTAATGCATTATTTTCTTTTGCATAAATATTCAACATCAATTTAAAATTACCTTTACCTTCCAAGTTATACAATTCAAAAAAAATTGTATTTTCTTGGTTGTTTTCTTTTTCTTCTTGAATTGAAAAATCCGATTCAAACACACAAGCACATTCAAAAATTTCAAAGATTGCTTTAATAATAATGTCTTTTGCAATGTTGTCTTTTAGTATAAAAACATAAATCATAAAATTAGTACGTAAAATTTAAAATAATTAAAGAAATATTTTAAAGTGAGTATTTTGCAACATTCTTCAAAAAATTTTGGTCTGTACTGTAGTTTACTAAGGTCTGACCAAAATTTTTTGAAAAATTCCCCAACAACTATTTGAAAAATAAAAATTTCCTATAACCTCTATTTTTTAAATATGATGTTGTAGGAAATTTTTTTTGAAAAAATCAAATATATTTCAAGAATTTTAATCTTCAAACCATCTTGGCAAAAACTCCACAAATTCAGCTTGCAAAGACAATGTTTTGTCTTTTGCGTACCAACTATGCACATATTCCATCATAGCCTCTTTGGACAAAGTGGGTGTTGCTTTTTCTTGTTCAAACCAATTTTGTAAAATTTGAGGGCGAGGACCCCAAGTCCCAACTTCACACAAACAGTCATCTTCCACACAGATAAGTTTGGGAATAGATTTTCCGCCATTGGTCAGATACAAATTCATTATATCAGGATTTTCATCACGCCACAAAATTTTGAGTGAAACATCAGGCGAAAGCTGTGCAATTTTGGCAATAATTGGCAAATTTTGGGCAGCATCACCACACCAAGATTCTGTAAGCACAAGCCAAACCCATTTTTTTGGAATTTGTGTCATCAATTTTTGGAGTTCAGGCAAAACTTCTGCAGTTTTTTCTACACGTTTCATACGTTGAAGATTGAGGCGTGTATAATTTGACAAAAATTCGCTTTGTTCTTTTCCACTTGTTTTATTTTCTAAAACAAAATTTTCAGTAATTTTAAAATATTCCTCATAAGAAATACCTTTTTCAATAGTCTGTTTTGTAATCATATTTTAAGAAGTTTAAAAGAGTTTAAAAAGTTCAAAAAAGTTTAAAGTTCAAGGTTTAAGGTTCAAGGTTTAAAGTTTAAAAAAAATCCTGACACCTTTCCCCTGACACCTTTTTCCTGACACCTTTCTCCTGACACCTTTTTCCTATAATATAAAAATAAAAGCATTGATAATCAATACTTTACAAAAAAAATAAAAAAAACTTAATAATTTCTTAATATTTTGGTTACGTTTGCATAGTAAAGTTGTATATACAATTAGCAAACAAAAAAAGATTTTTATATAGATAACACCGTTCAACACTTTATTATTTTTAGCGAAAAACCCAATGCTTTTAGCGTTGGGTTTTTTTATTTTTAAGCATTTTAAAAAAATTATGTGTTTTTTTATCTATTTTTGTAAAAATATTTTGAACATTCAATAAAAATATAAAATAGCTATTAGGAAAAAGGTGTCAGGAAAAAGGTGTCAGAAAAAAGGTGTCAGGAAAAAGGTGTCAGGAATTAGTAAAAAGATGTCAGGCATTAGAAACTTTTTAAACCTTAAGCCTTAAACTTTAAACCTTGAACTTTAAACCTTGAACTTTAAACTTTAAACTTTTATGGCAAAAGCAAAAATTACAAAAGAGGAAATTATAAAAAAAACATTAAAGGCATTTAGCACACAAGGTTATCACTATACAAGTATGGCTGATTTGGCTAAAATTTGTGATATACGCAATGCTAATTTTTATTATTATTTCAAAAATAAAGAAGACCTTATGCGTGAAGTGTTGCAATATGTGCAACAAAGTATGGAGAAAAAATTGGATATTCTTTTGCAACAAAATGATATTTTACCCAAAGAAAAGTTAATACAAATATCTGCTTATATAGAAAAATTATATTTGCAAAATCCTGGTGGGTGTATTATGGGCAATACAGTGTTGGAAACATCATTTTTAGACCTGTCTTTTAAAGATGTTTTGATGGATTTTTTTAAAAAATGGATACATTCACTCACAACTATCTACACCGAAAAATTCCCTGCTCAACAAGCCCAAGAACTCGCAGAAGCTACCGTACAAGATATAGAAGGCGGTATTATGCTAATGCGTCTTTATAGAGATGATAAATATCTGAAAAATGCTCTCAAAAGAGCAGTAAATCAATTATAAAAATAACGGGAAAGGTGTCAGGAGAAAGGTGTAAGTAATAAGGGGAAAATAGCCAAAAATTTTATCATTTTTTTCTCCTTGTGAATAAGATAAATTCCAAAATTTGATACTTAAAAAAAGAAATCTGTGTTAATCCGTAAAATCCGTGTTCCAAACTTCGTTTCTTTATTTTCAAAAATTATTTCCATTTAATTGTAATTTTAAAGCCAAAATTTTACGTATTTAATAAAAATAAAATCACAAAATAAAATATTGTTTTTATTTTAAAAATTAAAAAAAATATGTTAAAAATTTTTACAAAAAAATGGCTAAAATCGTGTATTTTGGGGGCAAATTTAATACTTTTATCGCCAATGATTCACGCTCAAATGCAATATCCTACGACCAAAAAAGTTGAACAAACTGATAACTATTTTGGTACAAAAGTACAAGACCCTTATCGTTGGCTGGAAGCCTCTGATGCTCCTGAAACTGCGGATTGGGTCAAAGAACAAAATAAAGTAACTTTTGATTATTTGGGAAAAATTCCTTTTCGCCAAAAAATAAGAGAACGCTTAGAAAAAGTTTGGAATTATCCCAAAATTGGCGCACCATTCCAAGAAGGTAATTTTTATTATTTTTACAAAAATAATGGATTACAAAACCAAAGCATTTTGTACCGCTATCCTGTGGATAAAACCGAAGCTGATGCAGAGGAGTTTCTTAACCCAAATACCCTTTCCAAAGAGGGCATCGTGGCACTTGGCGGAACTGCATTTTCCAAAAACCAAGAATATTTTGGTTATATGACCTCAAAAGGCGGTTCTGATTGGCAAAAAATTGAAATAATGAATGTCAAATCCAAAAAGAAACTTGCTGATAAAGTAGAATGGGTAAAATTTTCAGGTATTTCGTGGTATAAAAATGGATTTTTTTATAGCAAATATGATGCACCTGCAGAGGGCAAAATGCTTGAAGCAAAAAATGAATTTCACAAAATTTATTATCATACATTGGGCGAAGCACAAAGCGAAGACGTTTTGATTTTTGAAAATAAAGAAAAACCACTCCGCAATTTTGGTGCAAGGGTTACAACTGACGAAAAATTCCTTTTGATTTATGCCTCAGAAGGCACATCTGGTGATGAAATTTATGTAAAAAATTTGGAAACTAATGGCGAATTTAAAACTTTGATAGGTGGTTTTAAAAATGAAGCAAGCATTATTGACAATATTGGTGATAAATTTTTGCTTTTAACCAATGAAAATGCACCAAATTACAAACTTGTTTTGGCTGACATCAATACACCTTCCAACACTTGGAAAAATATAATTGCTGAACAAAAATCTGTATTACAAAGCGTAAATTTTGTAAATAATCGCCTTATTGCAAGTTATTTGCGTGATGCTAATTCTGCGATTGTGATACACGACACAGATGGAAAAGTGTTACACGAGGTAAAACTTCCTGCGTTGGGAACTGCGTCAGGTTTTGGGGGTAAAAAAGACCAAAAAGAAGTTTTTTATACTTTTACGTCCTTTATTTATCCGCCAACGATTTACAAATACAACATTGAAACAAATATTTCTACCTCGTATCGTCAGGCACAAGTAGATTTCAAATTTGATGAATATGAAACCAAACAAATATTTTTCAAAAGCAAAGATGGTACAAAAGTACCTATGTTTGTGGTGCATAAAAAAGGCTTAAAACTTGATGGCAAAAACCCAACATATTTGTATGGTTATGGTGGATTTAATATCAGCCTTACGCCTTCGTTTAGTGTTTCGTTGGTGCCATTTTTGGAAAAAGGAGGAATTTATGTGATGGTTAATTTGCGTGGTGGTGCAGAATATGGCGAAGAATGGCACAAAAACGGTATGTTATTAAAAAAACAAAATGTTTTTGATGATTTTATTGGTGCTGCGGAACATTTAATCAAAAATAAATACACATCAAAAGATTATTTGGCAATTGCTGGTGGCTCAAATGGTGGGCTTTTGGTGGGTGCTTGTATGACACAACGCCCTGATTTGTTCAAAGTTGCTTTGCCTGCGGTGGGCGTTTTGGATATGTTGCGTTTCCACAAATTTACCATTGGTTGGGCTTGGGTAGTGGAATATGGTTCAAGCGAAAGAAACGAAGAAGAATTTAAAAATCTTTTGAAATATTCACCTCTCCACAACCTAAAAGCTGGCATAAATTATCCTGCAACTTTGGTCAAAACTGCTGACCACGACGACCGCGTTGTGCCTGCACATTCTTTCAAATTTATATCTGAATTGCAAGTAAAACATAAAGGAAATAATCCTGTGCTTATTCGCATTGATGAAAAAGCTGGACACGGTGCAGGAAAACCAACTTCCAAACTCATTGATGAATGGGCTGATACGTG
>JAAFIN010000139.1 GCA_013297825.1 Cytophagales bacterium | reverse complement strand
TACTTACTTTATCCGAATGCTTTTTATTGCTTTCTGTGCTTGTTTTCATAGTTTTTTAAGGTTTTCTTGCAAAATTACCAATTTTTGCCCTTTTTTGCAATATTGAACCATTTAAATAACTCTATTAGGTCTCCAATATTGTGCAGAGCTACCATCGCCTCCCGTTCTAACTCTTACACCACCGCCACCACCTCCTCCACTGCCACCACCGCCACCACCTTCTTCTGCATCTGCTAATTTACCTGGTTGTTTAATTTGTGCTGCTTGTTCTCCACCGCCACCTGTTCCTGGTATAGTAGGAGGAGTAAAAGGTGAAGGTGTAAGATTTTGAACAGGCAAAATTGGGTTTAATGGAGTCATAGGTGGAGGTGGTGTCCAATTGCCTGTTGGAGGCGGAGGTGGTGGTGGATTCCAACCTATCCAAATAATCCAACTTCCACCAGGCGAACCTGTAGATGGATTTGTTGGATTGCCATTTGCAGGATTCGAGGGATTTCCATTATCCCCACAATCCCAAGTGCTATTTCCACCACCACTAACCACTTCTATCTCAGCATCTTGTCTTGCAAGTGTGCCATCAAGATATCCAGTAAATTTTGTACGATTGTATTGCACATCATACTCAAATACATAACCAGAAAAATCCTTTAAATTTGTGGCATCAGGATTTAAAAAAAGTTGTGTTTCATATTTTGTGAGTATTTCCTCTTTTCCTGTGATTATTTCAATAATTTGGGCATTAGCTACAGAACTATCTGCATTAAGTGTAAAAACTGCCCTGCGAAGTGTTGGATAATAATATTTTACACGAATAGTACGCCAAAGAGGGGCAATTATTTTAGTTTTATTATCTGTGGTTGAATGCATAGTTGCATTTTCCCAATCAGGATAAAATGTTGCAACAGAAGCAGGTGGTTGTTTTTTACCTCCTCTTCTTTGTGGTTTTGGCTGATTTTGTTGGTTTTGCCACCAAGAGGACGCTTTTTTGCTCAATGCAAGAGCAGGATTTTCAAGAGGTTTTATTTCCTCCAAATATTTGGGCTTACAACCCTGAAAAACTGCAAATAAAATTAGGAAAATATAAAGAAAATCCCTAAATTTTTTTGGTTTTTTGGTTTTTTGGTTTTTAATCATAAAACGATAAACAGAAAAAATTAAAAGATAGATGAATTTTTGAAATGCAAAATTAGACCTTTTTTTAGGAAAATAAAAAAAATCACACCAATTACCCCAAAATACACATTCCATTAAAATTTTTTCAAAAAAAACGTTTTTTTTCAATATTTTTGCAAATTATTAATCAGGAATCAGGTGTCAGGAATCAGGTGTCAGGAATCGGAAAAAAGGAAAATAGTCTTTTTTTTTAATGGTGAATGAAATAGCATTTGAACCTTGAACTTTAAACCTTAAACCTTAAACTTTAATGACCTCACACGAAATACGCAAAAAATTCTTGGATTTTTTTAAAGAAAAAAATCACCAAATTGTGCCTTCTGCACCCTTAGTCCTCAAAAATGACCCAACTTTGATGTTTGCCAATTCTGGAATGGTACAGTTCAAAGATTATTTTTTGGGCAACCAAACACCGCCCAATCCTCGCATTGCTGACACCCAAAAATGCCTCAGAGTTACAGGAAAACACAATGATTTGGAAGATGTAGGACACGACACTTATCACCATACATTATTTGAAATGCTTGGAAATTGGTCTTTTGGTGATTATTTCAAGGAAGAAGCAATTGCTTGGTCGTGGGAACTTTTGACAGAAGTGTATAAATTGCCAAAAGATAGACTTTACGCAACAGTTTTTGAGGGTGATAGCAACGAAAATTTACCACAAGACACAGAATCTTATAAAATTTGGCAAAAATATCTTCCTACAAGCCAAATTTTATTTGGAAATAAAAAAGATAATTTTTGGGAAATGGGAGCAGTAGGCCCTTGTGGCTCTTGTTCCGAAATTCACATTGATTTGAGAGATGACAGCGAAAGGGCAAAAAAAGCAGGAAGCGAAGAAGTAAATAAAGACAATCCGCAAGTTGTGGAGATTTGGAACAACGTTTTTATGCAATATGAACGCCTTGCAGATAAATCTTTAAAACCACTCACCGCCCAACACGTAGATACAGGAATGGGTTTTGAAAGGCTTTGTATGGCAATTCAGGGCAAAAAATCCAATTATGACACAGATGTTTTTCAACCGCTTATTCAATTTGTAGGCGAAAAATGCCAAATAAAATATGGTGAAAATCAAAAAACTGATATTGCGTTGCGTGTAATTGCTGACCATATCAGGGCGATTTCTTTTACCATTGCTGACGGTCAAATGCCTTCTAATAATGGTGCTGGTTATGTGATTAAACGTATTTTGCGTAGAGCGGTGCGTTATGGATACACATATTTGGGTTTCAAAAAACCATTTTTGCATAGCATTGTGCCTGTTTTGGCGAGCCAATTTAAAGATGTTTTTTCGGAATTGTATGCTCAAAAGGATTTTGTGGAAAATGTTATCCTTCAAGAAGAAATTTCTTTCCTAAAAACCTTAGAAAATGGCATAAAACGCTTGGATAATCTCATAGTTGAAACTTCACATTATACTGACCGAAAAATAAAAGGAAAAGCAGTTTTTGAATTGTATGATACTTTTGGTTTTCCTACTGATTTAACCGCTTTGATTGCCAAAGAAAACGGAATGAGTATTGATGAAAACGGTTTTGAGGCAGAAATGAAAATCCAAAAAGAACGTGCAAAACAAGCTGCTGCACAAGATTTGTCAGATTGGGTGCAACTAATTCCTTCTGATAAAGTGGAATTTGTAGGGTATGACACATTGATTGCTACCGCAAAACTCGTAAAATATCGTCAAGTAAGCACAAAAACACAGAATTTTTATCAAATTGTATTGGACAAAACGCCTTTTTATGCGGAAAGTGGCGGACAGGTGGGTGATATTGGCGTATTGACATTGCAGGGTGAGGATTTTGAGGTAAAAATTCCAATTTTTGATACCAAAAAAGAAAATGACCTTGTTATTCACCTCACACAAGACAAAAATTTTCTGAAATACGCAGAAAAACTGCAAAACGTTGATGTATTTGCGTCTGTAAATGCCCAAAGACGTAACAATATTTCTGCAAATCACTCCGCAACGCACCTTTTACACTCCGCTTTGCGTGAGGTTTTGGGAAATCATATTGCACAAAAAGGTTCTTTGGTAAATGATGAGGCTTTGAGGTTTGATTTCTCGCATTTTGAGAAAATTTCAGATGAAAATTTGTTAAAAATAGAAAATATCGTAAATGAACGCATACGCCAAAATATACTTTTGGACGAAAAACGCAATATGCCTATTGAAGAAGCTAAAAAACTTGGTGCGACTGCACTTTTTGGCGAAAAATATGGGGAATTTGTGCGCGTAATTACTTTTGATGCAGATTTTTCAAGGGAACTTTGCGGTGGAACACACGTGAATGCAACAGGAAAGATAGGCGGATTAAAAATTATGTCAGAAGGGTCAAGTGCATCAGGCGTGAGGCGTGTGGAAGCTATCACAGGCGAGCAGTTTGTGGATTATGTCCAAAAACAAACGCAATTATTGGACGAAATAAAAGGTTTTTTTAATAATCCAAAAGACTTAAAAAAGGCAATTTTGGACGCACAAGAAGAAAAACAAGCATTGCGTAAAAAAATTGAAGCATTGGAAGGCGAGGCAACACAAATTTTGAAAAATAACCTTTTGAAAAATGTAAAATCGCAAATAATAGACAACCAAAATATCCAAATCATCAGCGAAATTGTAAAAATTCCGTCTGCTGATGCCCTCAAAAATCTTACTTTTGAACTCCGCCAACAACTTTCTGCAAATGCAATTATTGTATTGGGTGCAGAAATAGAGCAAAAACCGCTTATTTCGGTTACATTTACAGATGATTTGCTGGCTAATAAGCGTTATCACGCAGGAAATTGGGTAAAAGAACTTGCCAAAGCTATTCAAGGCGGTGGCGGAGGACACCCACATTATGCAACAGCAGGCGGAAAAAATGTAAATGGACTTGCTGAAGCCATTAAAAATGTTGAAAATTTATTGAAGTAAAACCCCAAGACTTGTCAAGTTTTAAAAACTTGGTAAGTCTTTTTGCGAAGTTCTGACCACTTTTTTGAAAAAATTACTAAGCCTATATTTTATTTGATTTCAATTCCTAACAAAAAATAATAAAAAACACAAGATTTTTTTTAAGTCTTGTGTTTTTTTTATTTTTAATAAAATTTTATATAAATTAGCAAAAATAAATTTTGGCATTTATATTGTAAAGTTAATAATTGATTTTTTTTGAAACCAAAATTATACTTTAATTATTTTTTATAAATAAAAATCTATGGAAACGCCACAAACCACCGAAAAAACCACTATTGAAAATACTGAAATCAACACCGATGGCAAAATAAGTATTCCCTATACGGAATATAAAGCCCTTGTGCAGGGTTTTCAGGAAGAACGTAAGAAAATGGAGGACAGAATGTGGCTTGATGTTAATCTTAGCAAACTTGATGAAGTATTAAGAAATAATTTTGAAAATTCTCCCAAAAAATTTTCTGAAAATATAATCCAATACCTTGCACGAATGGTCGGAGCGGTGCATGGAGCATTTTTTGTGGTTAATCACGATAAAAATATCGTGGAAGCTACCGCAGGTTATGCTTGTACGCTTGACACAATGGAACGCACTACGTTTCAGATTGGTGAGGGACTTGTAGGACAATCTGCCAAATCGCAAGAAATGTTGTGTTTGGACGAAATAGAAACCGAAATTAACTCGTCTTTGGGGAAAATTAAGGCAAATTATATGACAATTTTGCCTTTGGCTTACAATAAAACTGTGAGCGGTGTGGTGGAATTGACGACTTTGGATAAATTGATGCCTCGTTTTTTGATATTTTTGGATAGAGCATCACGCAATATTTCCGCAGCGTTGCAAAGCCTTATGAATGCCCAAAAAACCAAAGAAATTTTGATGGATAGTTTTGAGCAAACAGAAATTTACAAAGAACAACAAGCCCAAATTAAAAACCTTACTGAACAAAACCAAAAACTTCAAACTGAACTTCAAACCAAAAATCTTCAACAACAAAGCACCGAATTTGAGCCTTATTACATTGACAATGATAATGATCAACTTCACCCTCCAATTATTTCACAAAAAAATGCTGTTCCTAATATTATCCAAAATTTGGAACATCAAGCACAAATAGATGAACTTTTGGCGAAAATAAAAGAATTAGAAAAAAGCCCCCCAACCCCCAAAGGGGGAGAAAATTCCACAAGTTCAGAAAATAATGCAGAACTTTTGGAAAAAATAAAAGTATTGGAAGAAGAAAATACAGAAAACACCAAAAAAATGGCAATTTTGGAAGACAGCATCAACAAAAAAAATAATGATGTTTCTATCGCAAAAGAAGCCCTAAAATGGAAAAATGATGTTTTGGAACAACAAGACGAAGAAATTAGCAACCTAAAAAATGCCCTCGCAAAAACCCAAAACCAAGAACAATACACTTCACACGAAAAAGATGCAACCCAAAAATATATCCAAGAATTACAAGTAAATGTAACATTTTGGCAAAATATGGTAGCAGAAGTTTCTGATAAAATCGCAATTCTTCAAAAAGAAAACGAAACACAACATCAAGCACAAAACGAATTATCACAAAAAACCACAGAAGAAAAAGAAACTACCCAAAAATATATCCACGAGTTACAAATTAACGTAACTTATTGGCAAAATACTGTTGCAGAAATTACCGAAAAATTGGAGGCACTTCAAAAAGAAAACGAAACACAAACACAACTTCAAAGCCAACAATCACAACAAACCGAAGATGAAAAAGATGCAATGCAACGTTATTTGAATGAATTGCAAATAAATCTTAATTTTTGGCAAGAAAAAGCACTTTTAGTACCTGAAAATTGGCAAGAAGAAAACCAAAAAGCAAAAGAAAATAACGAAAAATTAACCCAAGAATACGAAGAACTCCAAAAAATAAATGAATGGCAGGCAGAAAAATTGCAAAATGCCATCAATGAACTTACCCAAAAACAGCTTGCTCTTGACCAATTTGCAAAAGAAAATTCTGAAAAAATTACCAAAGAAAATCTCCAAATTGCACAAGAAAATGAATTGCTAAAACTTGATATTCAAGATGCACTTGAAAAAAACCAAGAACTTAGCAAAGAGTTTTTAAATGCAGAACAAAAATACAAAGACCTTATTTCGCAATTTGAAATTACAAACCAAAAACTTCGCAAAAAAGAAGATGAACTTTTGGTTTCACAATATCTATTGCAACAAAATCAAACACCAAAACAAGAAACCAATCTCCAAGAATTGCAAGACCTCAAAGAAGAATTGGAAGCACAAAAAGAAAAAAATAGAGAGCTTGAAGAAAATTATCAAAAAATTCAAAATAAAAAACAAGAAAATGCGGAAATTTCAAAAGAAATTCTCAAATTGCAAACCGAAAATCAAAATTACCAACAAAAAATAAACACGCTGGAGTCCCAACTGCTCAATATTAACATTAACCTCAACGAAAATCTAAATCAACAACAAAACACACTTGATAATCCAAAAGAAATTGCAGAAATTGCGGAATTATTGTTGGAAATTAACCAATTAAAAGAAAAACACCAAAAAGATATTCTTTCAATCCAATCATTGGAAAACCAAATCGCAGATATTGAAGAAAAAAATGCTTATCATTGGCAAGAAAAACAAAATAATTTTAACGAAAAAATTGCTGATTTGGAAATTATACAAGATGATTTGGTGCGTAAAAAAGAATTTTTAGAACAAAGAAGCACTATGCTTAACCAAAGAGAAAAAGAACTTGTTGAACTTTTTGACAAAATAAATTCAATATTTGCTGTGCTGGAAATATCTCCAGAAGGCGAAGTTTTGAGTGCCAATCAAAAATTTTTGCAACTTACAAGATTACAAGCTACTGAACTTATAGGACAAACCTATACGGATTTCTTGGACAAAAATTATGCGGAAAGCAAAGAATTTAAAGTCCTTTGGGAAAGCCTCAAAGTAGGTATTGCCCAAAATGTGGAAGAACTTGCCTTTATTTCTACCAAAGGCGAAAAATTCTTCTATCACACAAGTTTTATTCCTGTAATGAACCAAGAAAATCAGGTTACTGAAATTGTCCATCTTTTCAATCATCTTGTGCCACCACCTTACGCTCCTACGCCTGCTGCGACCATTACATCAATGGCTGAGGACAGGGTAAAAGCCTTAGAAAGTAGCCTTGTAGTGATAGAAGTGGATATGGAAGGACTTATTTCTCGCATCAACCAACAAGCTATTTGGGCGTTGGGTTACAAAGAAGGCGAAATATTAGCGTGTCCTTTCACAGATTTATTGGATATTTCTGAAAAAGAAAGTGATGAATACCAAGAATGGCAAGCCCAAACTCAACAAGGTATTTCCACTGCCAAAGTTGTAAAATATGTAGGAAAAGAAGGCGAAAAACTAAAATTCCGCACTTTTTTCTATCCTTTGCGTGATGAAAATAAACAAACAAGGCAATGGCTCGTTTGCTTGCAAAAGATTTAATTCAATGTTAAATGATAAATGTTGAATGATAAATGAAACAGCAAAATTCAATGTTAAATGATAAATGTTGAATGATAAATGAAACAGCCAAATTCATTAAAAATATAAAAAAAAGTCTTCAAATTTTCAATCATTGAAAATTTGAGGACTTTTTTTGTTACTAATTTTTTAACTAAAATTATTTTTTGACTAAAAAAAAACTTGTATTTTGGTTATTTTGTACTTTCCCCTTACACCTTTCCCCTTAAAAAAAATGCTTGCACCTATTGCTTTATTTGCTTACAATCGCCCTTTGCATCTTCAAAAAAACATTGAAAGTTTGATTTTGAATGAATTAGCAAAAGAAAGTGAAATATTTATTTTTTCTGATGCTCCTCCAAAAAATGACCAAATTTCTACCCAAAAAATTACAGAAATTCGTGATTATTTACAAAAATTAAAAGAAAAAGAAGGCACTTATTTTAAAAAAATCCACCTAATTTTTCAACAAGAAAATCAAGGTTTGGCACAATCCATCATAACAGGTGTAAGCCAAATTTTAGAAAAATTCCCTCACGTGATTGTGATGGAAGATGATTTGGTGTGTAGTGTTGATTTTTTAAAATTTATGAATGATTGTTTAGAAAAATATGCTTTTCACGAACATATTTTTAGCATTTCAGGGTATAGATTTCCTTTTAATATGCCTTCTGATTTTAAACAAGATGCTTTTTTATTGCCTCGTGCTTCTTCGTGGGGTTGGGCAACTTGGGCAGATAGATGGCAAAAAGCGGATTGGGAAGTAACCAATTTTAAAGATTTTTGGGAAAATGGAAACCAAAAAAAAGTATTCAATCAAGGCGGTGAAGATTTGAGTTTGATGCTTTACAAACAACAAAAAGGATTGATACATTCTTGGGCAATTCGTTGGTGTTTTACATTATTTAGAAATCACGCTTTTTGTGTTTATCCATATCACAGCAAAATCCAAAATACAGGACACGACAATTCTGGTACAAATAGTGCCAACACCGCCAAATACAACACAAAATTTGTGCAAGCCAATTATACTTTGCCCGAAAATCCTATTGTAAATACCAATGTTACACAACGATTAAGTCGTTTTTTTCGCCCAAGTATTTTTAGAAAAATCATAAATTGGTGGAAATTTGGGTATTTTGCATAAAGTTTTGGCGTATTTTTATTTAAGACTTTATCACATTTTTTATTTTTTCCCAAAAGAACCAAAAAAACACGCATATTTGCTAAACAATACACTGTTGAATAATCCAAACCGTAAAAAATAATTTTTATGCTACGTAATTTTTTATTCATTTTTATATTTTATACACAAAATGTGCTTGCCCAAAATCAAACGCTACCACAACATTTTGCGTTGATGATGCACAGTTTGGAAGAATATCAAGACAAAAATGTGTATCCTGCTTTTTTGGTACTTCAACAACAAACTACCCAAAAAATGCTTCCAAAAGAACAAAAAAAGGTATTGGAACTCCGCACACAATTTCAAAAATTACAAAAAAACAAAAAAAGAATTTTTCAGGAAAAAACTGCAAGTATTTCACCTGATAGCGTAATGATTTTTTGGGAATTTTGTCAAAAAGAAGAAACTCGTATTTGGCAAGAAATGGAAAAATGTACCCAAAAATACGCCATTGATTTTGATAAAAATCTTCAAGAATACAACAGCGAAATGAAAAAATGGCGTAAAGAAATGGATAAAATCATCAAAAAACACGAAATCAACGAAAACCCAGAAAAAGGTGTTTTTTTGGGAAAATTTAATTTTGGGAAGTTTTTTAATGTGGTAGATGTGATGCTTTGGCAATACGAAAAACTACCACAAGAAGCCCAAGCAGAAATAAAATGGCGAGATTGATTTTCAGGTGTCAGGAATTAGGTGTCAGGAATCAGGTGTCAGGAATCAAGTATCAGGAATTAGATGTCAAAAATCAGTACAAAACAACCAAAACACAAAATTTTATTTTGTTTCTGATTGTTCTTTTAATTTTACGATTTCCTGCATAACATTTTCAGCTTCGGTCATTTTTTCGTCGCCAGCTTTGCGATTAGTTTGCCAGAGTTTATGTGCCTCTTGTGTAAGTTGGGCATATTTTTCTTCCAATTTTTGGATAGGCGTTTTTGATTTAAAAAATCCAAACATAAAAAAGTTTAAAGTTTAAGGTTCAAAGTTTAAAGTTTAAGGTTCAAAGTTTAAGGTTTAAGACCTCAAAAGTTATTAAAGAACAAAAAAAGAAAGGGTTAAAATTCAAGTTTTATTTGAATCTTAACCCTTTGCATTAAAATATTGTTTTGAAATTCTTAGCATTTTACTAAAAATTTATTTTGAAATCTTTATATTTTGAATTTACTATTGAAATTTGGCTGTTTCATTCCTAATTCCTAATTCATAATTCTTAATTTTCCTCCCATTTTTCCCCAATTTTCTTCACAACATCAGCATTGAGTGGTTTGGTAATAAAATCAAAAACATAGTCAGTATCAATCATACGTGTAATATCACGTTTATTGCTTGAACTTGAAAGCACAGCAATACGACATTTTTTGCGTACAGATTCAGGCAAAAGGTCAAATTCTACCAAAAATACAAAGCCATCAACAATAGGCATATTGATGTCCAAAAAAATCAAATCAGGCAAGTTTTCAGGAATGTCGTGATTAGCACCTAAGTATTCTAAGGCGTTTTTTCCTGAGTTTTGGACAATAATTTTTTCTGCAAATTTGGTAACTTCAATAACTCTTTTACTGATAAAATTATCAGTTTCATTGTCATCTACAAGCATTACGAGTTTGAGCGGTGTATTTGCCATTTGTATAATTTGATGTTTGTAAATTTGGTATTCAGTGGTTTTTTTGCACAAATATAAAATTTTTTCTATGAAAAAATATATAAAAAGTTATTTTTTTTACAAAAATTTTTCAAAAAAAATTAGTTTTTCCAAAAAAAAGTTGTATTTATAGATGTTACAAAAGATTATTTTGTTTTAAATGCTTATACAATGATGCCATAGGCAAGCCCATTACATTATAATAACAACCTTCCAACTTTTGAACGCCAATGATGCCAATCCATTCCTGAATCCCATACGCACCAGCTTTGTCCAAAGGTGGATAATTTTTTAGGTAAAAATCAATTTCTTCGTCAGAAATTTCATTAAAATATACCTTTGTAATCTCTGAAAAAGCAATAATTTCCGTCTGCACATTACGCACACATACGCCTGACACTACGAGGTGCATATTATTGGATATTTTTTGCAAAAATAGTTTTGCTTGTGCAAGATTTTCAGGTTTTCCTATGATTTCATTTTCCAAAATTACCACCGTATCACAAGCCACGATATTGTGAGAGGCAAATTCAGGTGTTTTTTCCAAAGTATTTTCTAAAAATATCGCAATTTTTTTAGCTTTTTCACGTGCCAAAAAAAGCGGAATATCTTGTGTAGCAAGCGAAGAAGGATAATTTTCTTCGTCAATATCAGCAATTTTGATGTCAAAATCTGGCGTAATAGCTTTAAAAAGCTCTTTTCTGCGAGGGGATTGGGAGGCTAATATAAAAGGCATAAAAATAAGCGACCCAATCATTCAATTTCTTTTTTTAGGAAAAGATTTTTTGAATAATTGGGCGGGCTAAAATGTTTTTTTGAAAAAATTAGAATTTTGCAGTTCCTTTTTCAATTGCTTTTTTCACAACTGCATCAAAACCATGACGATTGATGTCACGAATAGAAGAAGTAGCTACTTTCAACACAATCCACTCACCAAGTTCTTCAGAAAAAAATCTTTTTCTTTGCAAATTTGGATAAAATTTACGTTTAGTTCTATTGTTTGCGTGAGAAACGTTATTTCCTGAACGTGTATGTTTTCCTGATAATTGACAAACTCTTGCCATATTTGTAATGTATATTTATTTTTTTAGAAATTATTTTTTAAATAAGAACCGCAAAGGTAAATTTTTTTTTTGAAAATAAAAAATCAAATTTAAAAAAAATGGATTTTGAGTTAAGGATTTTTGCGTATTAACAGATTTTAGTTTGTTACCTCTGCACAACAGGATAAAGCTCATTGTTAGATAATTATGACAAAAAAAATAAAAAACACTGTAATTTTTTGTACCTTTAAATAAAATTTTGAAATTTGCTTTTTATAAAAAAATTAAAAATGAAATATTATCAAATACTTATATTTTTCTTTGCACTTTTTTCTGTATTTTCTCAAAAAATCTTTGCACAAAAAAAAACTTCTGACAGCTTACAAGAAACACATTATCAAATCCTAAAACGTGAAATTTTGTATCAAACTATGCGTTTTGTGCTTAGTGAGCATTATGGATTATTGGAAGATGCCAACCGACTTAGAAATGCAACGCTCAGCACCATAGAAAAAGGTATTCCAAAAGGTTGTGAAGATGGTAAAAAGATTTTTGATATTTTTAAAAATAAACAATATATTGGACAAGGTTCTTTGAGCCAACGCATTGACAAACTTTGTAAAAATATCAATACTGAACTTTCTAAACTTTCCAAACGTGAGGATTGGCGAAAAATTGTAACAACTTTTTACCAACAACTCAAAGAAAATAGACAAGAAATAGAGAAAAATTTAGCAGAAAATACTTATCAATTTCCTACTGATACCACAACAACCGCAATTCCTAATACTTCCAATAATTCCCCAAAAAACACCACCAATTCCAACACTTCGCAGGACACTATGGCAATATTTATCGCATTTTTTTTGTTTTTGGCTTGTGGTGCAGGCATTTATTATCTTTTGTTACAAATTCAAAAATTGCAACAACAAGTTAAAAATCTGCAAGAAGATTTTTGGGAAAAATACAGTCGTTTGGACAATCGTTTGGATATTTATACACCGCTCAATGACCACAAAGCAACGCTTATTCAATACCAATACCAAGCCCAACAAATAGAACAAATTATCCAACAAATTCAAGTGTTGCAACAAAGAAACCAATACAAAATATCGCCAGAAGAAATTTTTGCCCAAAACACACAACATTTAGAACCTCAAAAAAATCTTTCTGAAATGAAATTGTATTATGGGTATTTTGAACACGGAATATTTCACGGTAAATATTTTAGAACTGAACCCACACAAAACCATTTTTTTAAAATAGAAATTAACCTGCATTTTCCACAAACTGCGACTTACAAAATCGTAGAACGTTCTGAATACCAACAACTTCCTTTGCAAAATCACACGCAATTACTTGCTCCTGTTTGCACCTACGCAAATCCACCTTACAATGACGCTAAAATTATGAATTTGGAAGAAGGTATTTTGGAAAAAAAAGAAGATTATTGGATTATTAAAAGAAAACTAAAAATCTCTTTTGAAAAATGAAATTCAAGGGAAAAGGTGTAAGGTGTCAGGGAAAAGGTGTAAGGGAAAAGTAGAAAGGGGAAAGAGATAAGGCAGGGGCGATTGTTTCTAAAAAAATGCCAAATTTTATTATTTTTTTAGTAATTTTTTTACGCAAAAAAATGAATTTTATTAAAAATATAGACGATTTCAACGCTTGGAGGGTTTGAAACCCTCCAAGCGTTTAGACGGAGAAACAGAAACAATCGCCTGGTGAAAAGGTGTAAAGGGAAAGTTCAATACAAAATCCTGTTAATCCTTAAATCTTGTAAATCCTGTTTCAGACTTTGGCTGTTTCATTCCTAATTCCTAATTCATAATTAATTTTAAATCCCATTACAAGCACATCATCTACTTGTTTTTGTTCGCTTTTCCATTCTTCAAAAGTATCAGTTAGAAATTGCTTTTGAGCATTTATATCCAAATGTTGGATTTCAGCAAGTAAATTATAAAAACGCCTTATCATAAATTTTTTCTTATTTTTTCCTCCAAATTGGTCAGCAAAACCATCTGTAAATAAATAAAACGTGGTAGGCTCACTA